>JAFSXQ010000045.1 GCA_017444005.1 Bacteroidaceae bacterium
CGCCACGAGAACAATCCCTCACGTGGCCATGCCATCACCCACGAGCAGATGGAACGGGAGGTGTTCCTGATGAAGCAGGGCAACATCAACCACGTGCGCAACTCACACTATTCGAACGATCCCTACTGGTACTACCTCTGCGACAAGTACGGTATCTACCTGGAGGACGAGGCCAACATCGAGAGCCATGAGTATTACTACGGCGAGGCCAGCATCTCGCATCCCAAGGAGTGGCGCGCAGCCCACGTGGCCCGCAATATGGAACTGGTGCATGCTCACATCAATGCGCCCAGCATCGTCATCTGGAGCCTGGGCAACGAGGCCGGACCGGGCGACAACTTCAAGGCGGCCTACGAGGCTATACGCCAGTACGACAAGAGCCGGCCTGTGCAATACGAGCGCAACAACGACATCGTGGACATGGGTTCGAACCAGTATCCCTCGGTGGGTTGGGTGCAGTTTGCTGCCAGTGGTGGCAAAGGACCCAAGTACCCCTTCCACATCTCGGAGTATGCCCACTCGATGGGTAACGCCGGCGGTAACCTGGTCGACTTCTGGAAAGCCATCGAGACGAGCAACTATGTCTGCGGCGGTGCCATCTGGGACTGGGTGGACCAGGCCATCGACACGTATAAGCCCGACGGCACCCACTACTTCGGTTACGGTGGCGACCACGGCGACAAACCCAACGACGGCATGTTCTGTATGAATGGTGTGATGTTCCCCGATTTGGAGCCTAAACCCGAGTACTTCGATGTGAAGCACGTCTATCAGAACGTGGGTGTAAAACTGGATAGTCTATGGTCTGTCGGCCAGAATCAAATGGTGCGCCTGCTCGTCACGAACAAGAATTACTTCATCCCGCTGGACTACGTGGACATCAGCGTCGTGGTGGAGCGCGACGGCTTCGACGTGGGCCGCTCGACCATCCCCCGCGACCCCGAGCATGGCATGGCCCCCATCGGTCCGCGCCAGACGGAGCCCATCACCCTGCCCCTGCGCTTTGAAAACGGGGAGGTTCCCGATGCCCACAACTATGGCCTGCGCGTGGAGTTCCTGCTGCGTGAGGATATGCCGTGGGCCAAGAAGGGCTACGTGCAGATGAGCGAATACGTGCCTTTGTGGGGAGCCTTTGAGGCGAAGCCCATCTACACGGCTTCATCGAAGCAGTCTCTCCGGCTCAAGATGACAACGACCAACCAACAGACCACCGTCAAGGGTGCGAAGTGGGAGGTGGTGTTCGACGATGCCCGGGGCACCATCCACAGCCTTTCGTACGATGGAAAGCAATCCATCGAACCCGGTTGCGGTCCCGTACTCGATGCCCTGCGTGCGCCGGTGGATAACGACAACTGGTACTACCAGTCGTGGTACCAGAACGGCCTGCACAACCTCACGCACAAGACCGTCAGCCGCAATGCCTACACCCGTAAGGACGGTGCCCTGGTGGTGAACTACACGGTGGAGAGTCGTGGCACGAAGGGACAAATCCAGGGCGGCAGCAGCGGTCGGTACACGATTGCCGACCAGGGCGAACCGGCTGACTTCGCCTTCACCTCTAACATCGTCTGGACGATATATCCCGACGGAACCATCGAGAACCAGAGTGCCATCACGAGCAACAGTCCGAAGGCCATACTGCCTCGCCTGGGCTTCCTCATGCGCCTGCCCAAGCGTTTCGAGGCTGGCGGCAGTCGCATGAGTTACTTCGGTCGTGGCCCACAGAACAACTACGCCGACCGCATGAGCGGCATGTTCCCCCACGTCTATGAGACTACCGTCAAGGATCAGTTCGTGGCCTTCCCGAAACCGCAGGATATGGCTAACCGCGAAGGCGTGCAGTGGCTCAGCCTGACTGACCCGACGGGCCACGGGCTCGTATTCGGTTCGCTGACCGGAAGCATGTCCACCAGCGTACTGCCCTGGAGCGACCTGCAACTGACCTACGCTCCACATCCGTGCGAATTGCCCGAGAGCGACGGCGTCTACGTTCACCTCGACCGGAAGGTAACGGCCCTCGGTGGCAGCAGTTGTGGACAGGGCGGCCCGCTCCAGCCCGACCGCGTGTACGCCGATGCCCACACGTTCGGCTTCTTCATCCGTCCCACGCAAACCGCGGACCCGAAGGCCATCGGCAAGGCCAACTATCCCCTGAAGCGCAGCGGCGACTTGCCCGTGGAACTGACACGCGACAGCCGTGGCCGGGTGACTATCGTCTATAACGAGTTCAACGGCGAAAGCGTCAGTTACAGCATCAACGGGAAGAAGGCCACGGAGTTCCGTTCCGAACCCATCGACATGCGCGAGGGCGGCACCATCACCGTATGGCACACCAACCAGCCCAAGGTGCGCATCAGCCGCACGTTCGACCGCATAGAGTTCGTGCCCGTGACCGTGGTTGCCGCCAGCAGCGAGGAACCGGGCGAGGAGGCCAGCCGCATGGTGGACGGCAATCCGGAGACCATCTGGCACACGGCCTACGGTGTCACCGTGACACAGTACCCCCACACCGTGGACTTCGACTGCGGTGAGGAGAAAACCATCAAGGGCTTCACCTATCTGCCTCGCCAAAACGGACCGAACGGCGACATCAAGGGGTATCGCATCCAACTGTCCACCGATGGCAAGACGTGGGGCGAACCCGTCTGCGAAGGTGAGTTCGAGGGTTCGAAGAAGGAAAAGAAAGTGATGTTCGAAAAACCGCAGCGTGCCCGCTACCTGCGCTTCACGGCCCTGTCGGCACAGAATGGTCTGGACTTCGCCAGCGGTGCAGAATTCACGGTACTGGCTGAATGATATAAAAGAATACGTTTGGCGGTCTCTGCGTCTTGAGCCAGTTGCGCCATCAGTTCGTTGCGTGAGGCAAATCGTCGTTCGTCGCGCAGCCGGCTGACGAACTCCACGGTTAAGCGCTGGCCGTACAGGTCGCCTTCGTAATCCATCAGGTTGACCTCTACCGACACCGTCTCACCATTCCCGATGGTGGGGCGGTTGCCGATATTCAGCATCCCCGCCTGGCGAGAGCCGTCGGCCAGTACGACCCAGACGGCGTATGCCCCATGGGCCGGAATCAGTTTCTCCTCGTCGGGCTGCAGGTTGGCCGTGGGGAAACCCAGTTCGTGGCCCACATGGAAGCCGCGCACTACCTCGCCGTTCAGCGAGTAGGAGCGTCCCAGCATCTCGGCGGCGGCCTCCACATCGCCTACCTCCAACAGACGGCGGCACTTGCTGCTGCTCACCATCGCGTCCTCTAACTCGTGCGCGCGCAGTACCTCTATACCTGTCTCCTCGCCCCAACGGATGTAGTCGTTCAGCGAGCCGCCCCCGTGTCCGAAGGCGTGGTCGTAGCCCAACATCAGCGTCTGCACGTTCAACTCGTCGCGCAGAACCTGTTGCATAAACTCGCGAGCCGTCAGCCGGCTTAACTCCAGGGTAAAGGGCAATACGGCAATCTCGTCCACGCCTGTCTGGCGCAGCAGTTGTTCCTTCTCCTCCAGGGTCGTCAGCAACGTGGGCACATGTCCCGGGCTGACCACCGTTCGCGGATGCTGGTCGAAGGTTACCAATAGCGACTTCACGCCTCTTTTCTGTGCCTCTTGTCTCAACTGCCCTATCAGGCACAAGTGCCCCCGGTGTACACCATCGAAGAAGCCGATTGTAGCCGCTGAAGGTAGTCTTTTATCTCTATTTTTTCCCATTTCGATGCAAAGATACATCTTTTTTTTGAAAAAAAAGCGAAAAACATTTGGATACTTCCTAAAAAGTATGTACCTTTGCACTCGCAATTGGGCTATGGTGTAATGGTAACACTGCAGATTCTGGTCCTGCCTTTCCTGGTTCGAGTCCGGGTAGCCCAACTAAAGCAAGGCGCATCATTCACGATGTGCTTTGTTTTTTAGCCTTTTTTTTTAGAAAATACGTAGCGTCTTGTTGCTTACTTGGCAGTTTAATGGTGAATTAATGTGAAAAATGGGCTAAATCTCAAAATAAAATGGGAGTTTCCACAAGAATTTGAATAATTTTGAGTACCTTTGCAAGCAAGGCATGCTATGTGCCCACCTGTATTGATAAAAAAACAGTATTCTATGAGAAAATATGCATTATTCCTGCTTGTGCTGCTGTCGTGTGCAATAGCCAATGCACAAATGAGCGATTCGCAGGTTATGAAGTTCATCGCCAAGGAGACAAAGGCGGGAACCAGTCAGTCGCAGATTGTTACGAAACTGATGCAAAAGGGCGTGAAGATAGATCAGATACGCCGATTGCGCCAAAAGTATAATAAACAACTTGCGAGCAAAAACATGAGCAGTGTGGCAGACGGTGCTGTGGAGGAAGTGGAGAATCGCATGCGATCAGGAAGTACGACGGGTCAAAATGCACAGCAGTTGACAGTAGGCAAGGAAGGCTCAGGTCAAGAAGATTTCAAGGAAGATGCTGATATCCAATATGCCGAGATACGGCAGAACATCAACGAGCATACGGAGGGAGTGGTCGGTGAAGAAGAAATCAAGGTCTTCGGACGTGATATCTTCAACAACAAACTGCTCTCGTTCGAGCCAAACATGAACATTGCCACCCCCCAGAACTATGTACTGGGACCGGGCGATGTGGTAATCGTCGACATCTATGGAGCCACGCAGCGTTCGCAGCAACTGACCATTTCTCCGGATGGCAATATCACGGTCCCGGGCTATGGCCCCATCCATGTGGCAGGCCTCAGCGTGGCAGCAGCCCAGTCGAAGATTCGCAGTAGCCTGGGCAGCCGCTATTCATCCAGTTCCTTGAACTTGACCCTCGGGCAGACCCGTACGATGATGATTAACGTGATGGGTGAAGTGAAGGTGCCCGGTACCTACACGCTCTCGGCCTTTGCCACCGTCTTCCATGCCCTGTATATGGCTGGCGGCATTGACAACCTGGGTACGCTGCGTAACATCAAGGTCTACCGCAACGGTAAACTTGTGACCGTGGTGGACGTCTACGAGTACATCCTCAACGGTCGCTTGGCAGGCAACATCCGACTGCAGGAAAACGACGTCATCGTGGTGGGGCCCTACGACTGTCTGGTCGGCATACAAGGTAATGTGAAGCGGCCGATGTTCTACGAAATGCGTCCTACGGAAACGGTGTCTCAGATCATCAATTATGCAGGCGGCTTCACGGGCGATGCCTATAAAAAGTCTGTGCGCCTAGTGCGCAAGTCGGGGGACAAGTTCAGTGTTCACAATGTGGAGGAGTTCGATATGTCTGCCTTCAAACTGACCGACGGTGATGCCATTACCGTTGAAGGCATGCTCAACCGCTATGATAATATGGTAGAGGTGAAGGGGGCCGTATTCCGTCCCGGTAAGTTTGAACTGGGCAAGAATGTCAATTCGGTGCGCACGCTCATTGAACGTGCAGACGGACTGACTGAAGACGCCTTCGTGAATCGCGCCGTCCTCTATCGCATGAAGGACGACCGCACGCTGGAGGCGCTGTCCATCGACCTGCCCAGCATTATGGCAGATACGTCGGCCGACATCCCCCTGCGCAATGAGGACGTACTGTTCATAGGAACACAGGCAGAACGCATAGCCGAGCGCACCGTGGAAATCCAGGGCGAGGTGCTTAGTCCCGGCCAATATCAGTATGCCGAGAACGAGACACTCGAGGACCTCATAATCCGGGCCGGCGGACTGACCGATGCAGCATCCACCGTCAAGGTCGATGTCTCGCGCCGCATACGCGACCCCAAAAGCACGATGCCGGGAAAGGACATTTCCCAGAACTTTAGTTTTTCGTTGAAGGACGGCTTCATTGTTGATGACAAGCAGGGCTTCACCCTCGAACCCTATGATGTGGTGCAGGTGCGCCGTTCGCCGGGTTACATGACCCCCCGTAGCGTACGCGTAGAAGGTGAAGTTGCCTTTGAGGGTCAATACACGCTCTCGAAGAAGAACCAACGCATCAGCGACCTTATTGCAGCCGCCGGAGGTGTTACCAACGAGGCTTATGTGCGTGGGGCACGCCTGGTTCGTCTGATTAACGATGAGGAAATGGAGCGACTGAAGACCGCTGTACAGATTGTGCGCCAGTCGGCTGACGGCAAGGACTCCGTCAACCTCGACCAGATTGCAGCCACCCGGCACTATACGGTGGGTATCGATCTGGAGAAGGCTCTGGCCAATCCCGGTAGCGACTATGACGTGGTGGTGCGTGACAGCGACCTCATTGTCGTGCCCGAGTACAACGGTACCGTGAAGATTTCCGGTAACGTGCATGCCCCCAACACTGTGGCCTACATGGGCGGAAAGAACTGGAAATACTACGTCAACCAGGCCGGTGGCTTCGGACATAGGAGCAAGAAGTCGGAGACGTTCATCGTTTACCAGAACGGAACCATGTCGCTTGCCAGCAAGGGGAAGGTGGAACCGGGTTGCGAAATCCTAGTACCGCAGAAGGGCAAGAAGGACACGAGCAAGGTTATGCAATGGGTATCCATCGGAACATCGTTCGCTTCGCTGGCTACGATGGTTGCGTCCATTGCCAATATCATACGTAAATAGCACAATATATCCAGCCATTATGAGTGAGAATGCAAATAATGTTCAGCAAGTAAAGAGAAAGTCAACGCCCATCGACTTTGGCAAAATCTTCAAGGATTTGCTCAAGCACAAGCGGCTATACTTCATAGCCCTGCCTATAGCCTTTGTTGTGGCTGCGTTCTACGCACTGAGCCTGCCCAACTTCTACAGTTGTACGGTGAAGTTGTCTCCGGAACTCAGTAGCACGCGCAGCAATGCCAGCCTCCTGTCGCTGGCCAGCAGTTTCGGTGTGAATCTTGGTTCCAGCGGTGGCGGTCTGGGCACCGAAGCCCTGTTCCCCACGGTCTATCCCGACCTCATGAACTCCGTGGACTTTAAGACTTCGCTTTTCCCCATACCTGTCACCATTGAGGGAAATAAGAAGAAGGGTACGCCCTCGCGCACCATGTCTTATTACGACTATCTTTGCAACGAACAGAAAGCACCTTGGTGGACGAAAGCCCAAATGAGCCTCTTTAAACTAGTCTTAGGAGAAAAGAAAAAGAAGGACGAGGATGATGACAAGAAGGAAATAGACCCCTTCCGCCTCACCCGTAAGCAGACCGCTGTCGTCAAGGGGCTCAACCGCAGGGTGACCTGCAAGGTGGATAAGAAGACGATGGTCATAACCATAAACGTCATCGACCAGAACCCTGTCATCTGTGCAACGATGGCCGACAGCGTTAAAACCCATCTGCAGACATTCATCACTAAATATCGCACCTCGAAGGCACGTGTCGACCTTGCCTATAACCTCAAGATTCGCGAAGAGGCTAAGGCGCGATATGACGAGGCCAGACGCCGCTATGCAGCCTTTGCCGATGCCAACCAGGACATCATGCTGGAGAGTGTGAGGATGCGACTGACGGAACTGGAGAACGAGATGCAACTGCAGTACAACGCCTACACGCAGGTGTCGGCACAGGTTCTCAGTGCTGAGGCCCGCGTACAGCAGGAGACCCCTGCCTTCACCACCCTGCAGAGTGCCACTGTGCCCGTGCGCAAGTCCGGCCCCTCACGCTCGAAGATGTGTCTGGCCTTCTGCTTCTTTGTCTTCGTATGCATCACGGTTTACGTGCTCAACAAGGAGGACGACTTGAAGCCCCTGCTGGGACTATAACCTATTATATATAGAGTAGCGCACTATGGCCAAGACAGAGGGGTTGACACCGATGATGAAGCAGTTCTTCGACCTGAAGGCGAAGCACCCCGATGCCATACTGCTCTTCCGCTGCGGTGACTTCTACGAGACTTACTGTCAGGATGCCGTCGAGGCATCGGCTATACTGGGCATTACGCTGACGAAACGGAACAACGGTGGTGAGAATCCGACGGAGATGGCGGGCTTTCCCCATCATGCACTGGATACGTACCTGCCGAAACTCATTCGGGCGGGTCGTCGAGTGGCCATCTGCGACCAGTTGGAAGACCCGAAACTGACGAAGAAACTGGTGAAGCGCGGCATCACGGAACTGGTGACGCCGGGCGTGGCCATGAGCGACAACGTGCTCAACTACAAGGAGAACAACTTCCTCTGTGCCGTCCACTTCGGCAAGGCTACGTGCGGCGTGGCCTTCCTCGACATCAGTACGGGTGAGTTCCTCACGGCCGAGGGCACCACCGACTACGTGGACAAACTGATGGACAACTTCGCCCCGAAGGAGGTACTCTTCGAGCGGGGCCGTCGCCAGCAGTTCGAGGGTTCGTTCGGCACGCGGCACTGTGTCTACGAGATGGACGACTGGGTGTTTACCGAACAGTTCGCTACGAAGAAACTGACCAAGCACTTCGAAGTGAAGAACCTGAAGGGCTTTGGTGTCGAACACCTGAAGAGTGGCATCGTGGCCAGTGGCGCCATCCTGCAATACCTGGAGATAACGCAGCACATACAGATTCGCCACATCACCTCGCTGCGCCGCATCGAGGAGGAGCGCTTCGTGCGGCTCGACAAGTTCACCATGCGCTCCTTGGAACTATTGGGTTCGATGAGCGAGGAGGGCAAGTCGCTCTGCGACGTCATCGACCAGACCATCACCCCCATGGGTGCCCGCATGCTGCGCCGCTGGATAACCTTCCCGCTGAAGGACGTGCGCCTCATCGAGAAGCGCCTGGACGTGGTGGACTATTACTTCCGCGAACCCGATTTCCGCGATTTCATCGAGGAAAATCTGCACCCTATCAACGACCTGGAGCGTATCATCTCGAAGGTGAGTGTGGGACGTGTATCGCCTCGCGACGTAGTGCAGTTGAAGGTGGCCCTGCAGGCTGTGGAGCACATCAAGCGGGTGTGCGAGGAGGCCAGCGACGAGACCATCCGCCAGATTGGCGAACAACTGAGTCCCTGCACCAACATGCGCGACCGCATTGCCCGCGAAATCCAGCCCGACCCTCCCCTCTTGGTGAACAAGGGCAACGTCATTGCCAACGGCGTGAATGCGGAACTGGACGAACTGCGCCAGATAGCCTACGGCGGCAAGAACTACCTCCTGCAACTGCAACAGCAGGAGGCCGAGCGCACGGGCATCACGAGCCTGAAAATCGGCTACAACAACGTCTTCGGCTACTATCTGGAAGTGCGCAATACCTTCAAGGACAAGGTGCCGCAGGAGTGGGTCAGGAAGCAGACGCTGGCCCAGGCCGAGCGCTACATCACGCAGGAACTGAAGGAGTACGAAGAGAAAATCCTCGGGGCCGAGGACAAGATACTGGCCCTGGAGACGCGGCTGTTCAACGAACTCGTCGTGGCCCTGGCCGAATACACGCCGCAGATACAAATCAATGCCAACCTCATCGCGCGGCTCGACTGCCTGCTCTCCTTCGCCTTGTCGGCACGTGAGCACAACTACATCCGCCCCGTTGTGGACGACAGTTTCGTCATCGACATCCGCCAGGGCCGCCACCCCGTCATCGAGACGCAGATGCCCCCGGGCGAGCGCTACATTCCCAACGACGTCTTCCTCGACAACGAGACACAGCAAATCATCATCATCACCGGCCCCAACATGGCCGGTAAGAGTGCCCTGCTCCGGCAGACGGCCCTCATCACGCTCCTGGCCCAGATAGGCTGCTTCGTGCCGGCCGACCGCGCCCGCATCGGCATGGTGGACAAGATTTTCACCCGCGTCGGGGCCAGCGACAACATCTCGATGGGCGAAAGCACCTTCATGGTGGAGATGAGCGAGGCCTCGAACATCCTGAACAACCTTTCGCCGCGCTCGCTGGTCATCTTCGACGAACTGGGCCGAGGCACCAGCACCTACGACGGCATCTCTATCGCCTGGGCCATCGTCGAATACATCCACGAGAACCAGCGCGCCCATGCCCGCACCCTCTTCGCCACCCACTATCACGAACTGAACGAGATGCAGCAGACCTACCCGCGCATTAAGAACTTCAACGTCAGCGTGAAGGAGATTGATGGCAAGGTCATCTTCCTGCGCCGGCTGGAGCGCGGTGGTTCGGAGCACTCCTTCGGCATCCACGTGGCCAAGTTGGCCGGTATGCCCGGCAGCATCGTCAAGCGTGCCGACCAGGTGCTGAAACAACTTGAAGCCACCAAAAACAGCGAGGTGGGCGGCAGCATACAACTCACAAAGAAGGAGGACAACGTGCAACTCAGTTTCTTCCAACTCGACGACCCCGTCCTGGCTCAGGTGCGCGACGAAATCCTTAACCTCGACATCAACAGCCTCACCCCACTGGAAGCCCTCAACAAACTCAACGACATCAAGCGCATCGTGAAAGGGTAGCGGTGGTGGCTTTGCTTTTCGGGTTTTCGCGGTAAGGAGGGTCAAGTCTACACTTTCAGCATCTCTTCCAGCAGTGCTCCAACGTGTCCGGGCACCACGATGTGGTGATTGCCAATCGGGTCGGTCAGGAAGTACTGCATCCGCGACGGGTCGCTGAGTCGGATGACCTGTTGCGTGCGGCAGAGGTTGGGGCGCGCCTCGTTTCGGAGCAGTGTGCCCTCGGCTATGAAATGCCGGCGGAGGTCGCCCGAGACCTTAAAGAGCGTGACGTCGCCCTCACGCATGTAGCCCCGTATGCCCACGCCGATGCCCGACTCGTAATGGGTATCCAGTTCGTAGCGCTCCACCATGTCGAGGGGTATGGTGCAGTGGGCAAGCGTCATCTCCCCTTGCTCGGGGTCGATGCGGGCCGGATTGGCCTGGAAACCCGACACACCCGTCAGCGAACGTACAATCATCATCGAGAGCATGGCGGGCACGTCGCCCTCGCATCCGGCCACCAGTCCCATTCCCGAACTTTGTTCGCTTACCTGTAGCCTTTCGCTGTTCAGTCGGGCCAAGGCCAGGCATCCCGTGTTGTAGACAGCCGTGAGGAGGTCGAAGCAGCGAATTGTGAAGCCCTGCAGGCGGTTGTCCCCAGCCACGCGCTTCAGTGCCTCGTATATCTTCTCGGCGCCCGGCAATCCGGGTTCCACTTCACCAGGCAGCGCGCGCAGCACCTCGTCCATCGGTATGTCCGTGAGTTCTATGCCCAGTCGGCGGCGCACTTCATCGCGGTCGGCGTGGCTCGATATCAGCCAGTCGCTGGGCTGTCCGATGATGCCCAGCCGTGCGCCCCTCAGTTGCTGTTTGGCCAAGGCCACGCGCTCCAGCACACCGATGCGCCGGCGGATGTACTCGGCTGTTCCGTGCAGAATCTCACCGCTCAGCCCCTGTTGCCGCAGGTAGGAAAGAATCTCCATCGAAGCGGCCAGCGAATTGCTGGTGCCCGAGGTGAGCAGGTGGAACGGCCCTCCGTCCTTCTGCAACCGGGGCAGCAAGGTCTTAAAGATGCCCTCCGTTCCACCCGTGCGGACGTAAATCAAACTCAGCACCGATTGTCCGTAATCGGCATAGTCGGCGCCCTTCATTTCATACTCTATGCCCAGCAAGGTGAGGAACTCGCGGGTGCTGGCAGCCACGGCCTGTTCGTCGTGTAACTGCGAAGTCAGTGTATAGATAGCGATGTTCATGTCGGACAAAGATACGAATAATTTTTATATCTCTTCGTGCCTTTTCTTGAAAACTTTTTTGTCTTCATTGCGAAGTCGTCCAATCTACACCTGGAGCGAAGAGTTAGTGCATAAAAATCCCCCTCGGGCAAAGGTCCAAGGGGGATGAATCAGGCTATAGATAGTTACAAATTGAAGTTCATTCTCCAAATGTTATATGCCTTGTCTTTGTTGGCACGTGAGGAGATGAAGTAGATGTGCTTACCGTCTTTTGACCATGCTGGGCACATGTCCGTCATGGGGTGATAGGTAAGTTGGGTAAGTTGGCTTCCGTTGGTACGAACTACGAAGATGTCCGTGTTCTGCTCCTTGGAGATGGAAGATACAGAGTTGCCTACGACCAGCAGCCATTGTCCGTCGGGAGAAATGGTAGGACTTGTGAAACTGCGCTTAACATCAGAGAGGACGATACTTTCCTGACCCTTGACGTAGTTTACATACCAGATTTCGCTCTTGCCGGCAGTGGAGTTTCGTACACAATAGAATGCCTCATTGTCGTTGGGGACGGGACACGCTGCAAATCCGCGTGCGCAGGACGAGAGCGTGCCATCCTCCTTGTTCAGAGACCAAATAGAGGGGCCATAGGCAGACGACCATCGCGTGAAGTATAATATTTTTCCATCTGATGTCAGGGCAGGATAGGAGTCGTCGACATTTCCATTGGTATGTTGCGACATAACGGTACCTTGCTCAGCGTCAATGGAACAGATATAGTAGTTGGGCCGGTTGGCATCGGCAAAATACAGGCGGTTGTCGCTACCCCAGCACATGCCACCTACGACATTGCGGAATGTGCGCTGCGTGGTGACGCCCTGTGAACCGGTACTGCGCACGACAACGTTGTTTTGTCCGTTAGCATAGGTCACATAGGCCAGTTTCGTACCATCAGGTGAAACGGAAAGGTTGGAGGGGGCATACCAACGGAAATTGGCTTCCTTGTTGAAGCCAGCCAGTTGGGTGGCATAGTTTGTGGTTGGAAGCAGTTTACCCGTAGAGCCTGCAATCACACTGCCTGCTGCTTCGTCCGTAATTTTCACCAAATTCAAACCGCTTTCTTCAGGACTGAAGAGGTCAAGGAAAATTTTCTCGGTACCGCATGAAACCATCGCAAGGCTAACGGCCATGCACGAAATGATGTAAAGTGTCTTTTTCATAAAGCAAGAATTTTGTTATCGATAAATGTTAGGTTTACTCTATTCCTTTCCAGAAGCACTATCATAGCCATTATGGTTCCCACTTGTGATGAGTGCTTTTTCTGTCCCGCTTTGGACAGCATTTTGACTAGACCCCGAACTGATAGCAGCCACGTAGAACAATGCCAGCACAACGATGGAGGCAATAATCTTAATTTGTTTTTTCATAATTGTAAGTTTTATAAATTAGAAATGTTAGGATTCCCAGCACATAGAAGATGACATCTCTCCAATCTCCGGTACCTGGAATAAGATGCCCTATTTGCAGAAATTCAGCAATGATGGCCGTAACAGGTAATATCCAAAGGAATACTCCGTACAACCATGTTGCTTCTTCGTTCCAGATAGACTCGATGATGAGCATGTAAGAGAGCAGCCAAAGCCCGTCGGGCAGACAGTAACGTACCCATTCTGGTACATGGAGCGATGATAACTGGTAGCGCAAGTTGACAAGCCAAGTCGGAATATTTCCATGGGGGAACATACGGAACATATATAACTCGCTACTACGAAAAACGAAGTAGATAGTGCTCCCGATTAATAACATAATCATCCCTATTCCCATAGGTAGAATTCTCCTCTTTGTCATATGGCATGATACAAATTGAGGCAAAAGTAACTTATTATTCTGTATTATTGATGGTTTGTGTGTATCCAATCGGTTGACATGTCAACCGATTGGATACACATCGTCAAAGGATATGGGAATAATGCTGGAAAAAGTCATAATGAAGCAGGCTGGAAATGCGAAACAGCATTGCTGTGTCAATGCTTGCGTGGTCGAATATTTTGTATATGTTGGCCCGGCTACATCCCATCATACGAGCGAAGCCTACAACGGAGAGGCCCTGCCGTTCCACTTCTTTGCGAATCAGATTTCCAATGTGTAATCGCTCCATGACCGTCATAAGTTGTTTGACATATACGAAGAGCGTAGGGCCATTCTCCAACCCATCTTACATCAGGTATCGCCAAACACCTTCCCAGAAATGAATTAAAAGATATACCCCACGCCGTATATGCAGTCGCACAACGGCGTGGAGCCGTATGTGTATATACTACATACCACGGGCGGTAATCTTCCGCTTCATCCTTCTGGTTGAAATTGGCGATTTCGATGTAAAGGATAGAGCGCAGTTACGCCTTCTTATGTTTGCAAAGTTACTCTAAATTGCCGTAAGAACAAAATAAATAGGCTGAAAAATCAATCTTTCCAACCTGATGTGATTGAAATGCGAGCGGATTTTCCTAAATTTGTGTGAACTATTAAGGAACTAATGAAAAAATATGATAAAGAAGTGCGTGAAAATACTAATGCTATGCATCTCTGTAGCGTGCTGCCAGTTTCTTTGTGCCCAAGCACCAGCCTACACGTGGCAGGACTTTGTGGAGGATGTCTCGGACGACGAGTATGCCGAGCAGGAGGGGTGGGCGGACATGATGGAGGAACTGGCTGTGCTGGCCAGTCATCCGATGGACATCAACACGGCCACGCGGGAGCAGATGCAGAAGTTGCCATTTCTGACAGACGAACAGATAGAAGACATCCAAGAGTACGTTTTTGTGCACAACGGCATGCGTTCGTTGAGTGAATTATTAGCCATTTCATCGATAGATTCCCGCACGCGTCAATTCTTGTCAATTTTTTTAACTGCAAAAATTTGGCCAGGTCAGAAAAAAGACAGTATAAGTCTGAAAACGCTGTTGCGCGATGCCAAGCACGAGGTCGGTACACGCATGGACATTCCTCTGTACTACCGCTTGGGCTACTCCTATGCGCCGCAGGATGGGGGCTATCGCGGGTCGGCGCTGTATAATAACGTGCGCTACCAACTGGAAAGCCGCAACCGTCTGTCGCTGGGCCTTGCCGCTGAGAAAGACCAGGGCGAACCCTTCCGGGGGAACGGCGGTTGGGACCACTATGGAGCCCACCTGATGGTGCGCAACATGGGGCATCTGCGGACGGCCGTCGTGGGCGACTACAAAATGGGATTCGGCGAGGGACTGGTTGTAAATTCGGGCTTCACAACGGGCAAGAACAGTGTGATGAAGCGCCCCTCGCAGGGCATCCGGGCCAAGCGGGGCATGGACGAGGTGAATTACTTCCGAGGCGCAGCCGTCACGGTGGGCATGGGGAAGGTGAACCTGTCGACCTGGCTGTCGCACCGAAGGCTGGATGCTTCGATGAACGACGACGGGACGGTCAGGACCCTACAAACCTCCGGTCTGCACCGCACCACACAGGAACTCGACCAGAAACGGCAGGCGGGCAGCACGACGGCAGGTGCCAACCTGTCGTGGAAGAACAAGCATTTCCACGCAGGCACCACGGGCTACTACCAACACTTCCAGCATGCGCTCAATCCAGGCACGGCGATATACCGGCGGATTCAGCCCCGAGGCCGGCACTTCGGCGTCGTGGGGCTCGACTATGGCTACACACACCTGTGGTTCAGCCTGACGGGCGAAACGGCCTACAGCACCGAACGCGGCGGATGGGCCACGCTGGAGCGCATGAGTTGGAAAGTCAACAGCCGGTACACGCTAAGCGGGTCGTACCGCTTCTATAGTTATAAGTATTACTCGTTCTACGCTGCGGCCCTGAGCGAGAACAGCAACGTGCAGAACGAGAGCGGGGCGACGCTGCGGCTGGATGCCACCCCCGTCGACCGCCTGACACTGACGGCATACGCCGACTTCTTCTACAACCCCTGGCCGCGCTACACGCTCACCCACAGCAGTCGGGGGCAGGAGGTCATGCTCACGGCTGAATACCATCTGACACGCACCGACCGCCTGGCTGTGCGCTACCAGATGAAACGCAAGGAACGCAGCGACCAGATGCAGTTGCACAACCGGCTCCGGCTCGTCTACACCCGGCAGCAAGGCTCATGCTGGCAACTGCAGTCCACCCTGCAGATGCATGCCCTCGACCGCAGTAGCGGGGCGGGATGGTCCGTCGCCCAGCGTGCCCGCTTCCGCAAGTCCAATGTCCAGGCTTCAGCCCTCATGACGTACTTCCATACGCCGGACTACGACACCCGGCTGTTCCAGTACGAGCCCCTGCTCACCAACATGTTCCGCTATCCCTCGCTCTACGGCCACGGTCTGCGCTTGACAGCAGCGGCCCACTATGCACTTTGGCACAGCCGCCTGTTCGTGGAGGTGCTCTACGGGATGACGCGCTACTTCGACCGCCAGACCCAGTCGAGCGGCATGCAGGAAATCCGGAGTCCGTGGAAGCAGGACATCAGCGTGCAATTGCGCTTGCGCATATAAACCGTTTCAGTTTCTTGCCGCCGAAGGACTACGCTTGACCCGTTCAAGAAATCTGCAAATATATTTGCGATTTCGCTCGGTTTGCCGTATCTTTGTCCCCCAGAATGAGTACAGTAATCTATCCATCGCCCATATTCGGCCCCGTACATAGCCGCCGGTTGGGCGTGTCGCTGGGCATCAATCTGCTGCCTGCCGACGGCAAGTGTTGTTCGTTCGACTGCCTGTATTGCGAGTGCGGACTGAATCGGGAGCGTCGTCCCACACGTCCGCTGCCTACCCGCGAAGAGGTGCGTGAGGCGCTCGAACGGCAGTTGCAGAAGATGCACGACGAGGGCGTGCACCCCGATGTGCTGACTTTTGCCGGCAACGGCGAACCGACGTTGCATCCCCACTTCCCCGGCATCGTGGACGACACCCGCCGGTTGCGCGACCAGTTGTGCCCCGAAGCCAAAATATCGGTGCTGTCGAACTCGACGCAGATCCATCGCTCCGAGGTGCGCGAGGCACTGCTCAGGACGGACAACCCCATCATGAAACTCGACACCGTGTCGCCGGATTACATTCGCCTGGTCGACCGTCCGCAGGGGCACTACGACGTAGAGCAAATCATTGCCCATCTGGCCGAGATGAGTCCGCAGGTCATCATACAGACGATGTTCATGCAAGGCAACTACGGCGGTCACGACCTGGACAACACGGGCGACGCGTACGTCGCTCCCTGGCTGGAGAGCGTGAAGCGCATCGGGCCGCGGCAGGTGATGATATACACCCTGGACCGCGAGACGCCCGTCGCTGGTCTCCTGAAGGCCACGCCCGAACGACTGGACGGCATCGCCCAGCGCGTGAGGGCCGCAGGGCTGGACTGCTCGGTGTCGTACTAGGCTGCCTAGGATTGCCTAGGACAACCTGGGAAGACCTAGGACGTCCTAGAAAAAAAGGAGAAGAAAACTATGAAGAAAAGCATATTCGGCATGTTGCTGACCCTGGAGAGCCTGTTCATCGCCTCGGTGGCGCTGGTGGCCTTCTACTACCACTGCTCGCAGGGCGAGGAGGACTGGATGGCCTTTGCCTTGACGGCGGGCATCACATTCCTGTGCGGCATGCTGCTGACGGCCTACGGGCACACCGACCTGGGGCGCTCGCAGAAACAACTCTCGCGCGGCGGCTCCTTCATCATCGTGGGCCTGACGTGGGTGGTGTTCTCGGCCTTCGGTATGCTGCCCTTCATCCTCTACAAGGGGCTGGACGTTGACGTGGCCAGTGCCTACTTCGAGACGATGAGCGGCTTCAGCACCATGGGAGCCACCATCATCCCCGACATCGAGGCCATGCCCCACGGCATCCTGCTGTGGCGCAGTCTGATGCAGTGGATGGGCGGCCTGGGTATCGTCGTCTTCTCGTTTGCCATGCTGCCGGTGAGGGACATGAAGAATTCCACCATGTTCATCGCAGAGATGTCGGGCCTGACCATCAACCGCCTGCAACCCAAGATCGGAGCCACCTCGCGCCGCCTGCTGCTCATCTACATCGTGCTCACCATCGTCTGCGTCCTCATGTTCTGGGCCGGTCCCATGGAACTGTTCGATGCCGTGTGCTACGGCCTTTCTACGGTGGCTACGGGTGGCTTTGGCACACACACGGCCAGCATCGGCTACTTCCACTCGGCCTACATCGAGTACGTGTGCGCCGCCTTCATGCTCATCTCCAGCGTCAATTTCGGGCTCTACTACTACCTGTCGATTTGGCGCTGGCGCGAATGCTCGAAAAACGAGGAGGTGCGTGGATTCCTGTTCACGGTGGTGGGGCTGATTGCCGTCTTCTGCCTGTTGTTCCGCTTCACGGCCTTCGATGGCTCGGTGGCCGTGCCCCAGACGGGGGAGGCCATCTTCCGCACCAGCCTGTTCCACGTGGCCACCATCATCAGCAGCAGCGGATTCCAAGCCGAATGTTTCGACTATGTAGGCTGGGGCACTCCATTCTGGATGCCCACCATTGTGATGATGATAATCGGCGGATGCACCGTCAGCACAGCCGGTGGCATGAAGATGATGCGCGTGCTCATCTACCTGAAGTACGCCCTGCGCGAGTTCCGCACCCATCTGCACCCCCATGCCGTCATCAGCATCAAGTTCAACGGCCGCATCATCTCCGAGCATCACATCCGCCGCGTCATGTCGTATCTCTCCATCTACGTCTTCATACTCATCATCTCCTGTGCATTGCTGACGATGTTCATGGACTTCGACATCACCACGGCCTTCGGAGCCGTTGTCTCCAGTTTCGGCAACACCGGACCGGCCTTGGGCACACTGGGACCGGCCAACAACTTCGTGGCGGTTCCCGCCGCAGGCAAGTGGCTGCTGAGTTTCCTCATGCTCATCGGACGTCTCGAAATCTTCACCGTCCTTTTCCTCTTCATGCCGAAAGCGTGGAAACTATAAAGTTGAGAGTTGAAAATTGAAAGTTGAAAGTTATGCCTTCGGCGAGACTAAACCCGCAATAATGGCGTAGCCCAACTTTCAACTTTCAACTCTCAACTTTCAACTTACTTCTGGTCGTAGGCGTGCTTGGGATAGTCCACGGTGTAGTGCAGACCGCGACTCTCCTTGCGCTCCAGAGCCTGGCGCGTGATGAGGTAGCCCACGTTTATCATGTTCCTGAGTTCGCAGATGTCCTTCGTCGGCTTCACGCGCTTGAACAGTTCCTCCGTCTCCTCGTACAGCAGGTCCAAACGCGTCCAGGCGCGGTGGAGGCGCAGGTCCGAGCGGACGATGCCCACGTAGTTCGACATAATCTGTCCCACCTCCTTCATGTCCTGGGCGATGAGCACCTTCTCCTCGTTCGACATCGTGCCCTCGTCGTTCCACTCCGGCACCTGGTCGTTGAACTGATACTCGTCGACGTGCTCGATGGCGTGCTGGGCAGCCTTGTCGGCATAGACGACGGCCTCGATGAGCGAGTTCGAGGCCAGGCGGTTGCCGCCGTGCAGGCCGGTGCACGAGCATTCGCCCACGGCGTAGAGGCGGTGGATGGTGGACTCGCCGTTCAGGTCCACCTTGATGCCGCCGCACATGTAGTGGGCCGAGGGGCAGACGGGAATCATCTGCCGGGTGATGTCGATGCCTATTGACAGGCACTTGGCATAGATGTTCGGGAAGTGGTGGCGCGTCTCCTCGGGGTCCTTGTGGGTGACGTCGAGGCAGACGTGGTCGATGCCGTGAATCTTCATCTCGCGGTCGATGGCGCGGGCCACGATGTCGCGCGGCGCCAGGCTGAGGCGCTTGTCGTACTTCTGCATGAACTCCTCGCCGTTGGGCAGTTTCAGTATGCCGCCGTAGCCGCGCATGGCCTCGGTGATGAGGTAGGCGGGGTGCGTCTCGGCCGGATTGTACAGCACCGTGGGGTGGAACTGTACGAACTCCATGTCCTTCACGATGCCCTTGGCGCGATAGACCATCGCAATGCCGTCGCCCGTGGCGATGTTGGGGTTCGACGTGGTGGCGTATACGGCGCCCGTGCCGCCCGTGGCCATCAGCGTCACGCGACTGAGGAACGTGTCCACCTTCTGCGTGTCGGGGTCCAGGATGTAGGCACCGTAGCACTCAATGTCCGTCATGTGGCGGTTCACCTCGCGGCCCAGGTGGTGCTGCGTGATGATTTCCACGGCGTAGTGGTTCTCCAGCACGGTGATGCGCTTGTTCCGGCGCACGGCCTCCATCAGTCCGCGCTGAATCTCGAAGCCCGTGTCGTCGGCATGGTGCAGGATGCGGAACTCCGAGTGCCCGCCCTCGCGGTGCAGGTCGAACTCGCCGTCCTGGTTCTTGTCGAAGTTCACGCCCCAGCGCACCAGGTCCTCGATGCCCTTGGGCGCATTCCTGACCACTTGCTCCACGGCTGCCGGGTCGCTGATGTAGTCACCCGCAATCATCGTGTCCTGGATGTGTTTCTCGAAGTTGTCCACCCGCAGGTTCGTCACGCTGGCTATGCCGCCCTGCGCCTTGGCCGTGTTGGCCTCGTCCAGGGTCGTCTTGCACACCAGGGCTATCTTGCCCTTGCCGCTCTTTGCCACCTTCAGTGCATAACTCATGCCGGCCACGCCGCCGCCAATAATAAGGAAGTCGAATTTACGTATCATGGTATTTCGTGTCTTAATGCACTGCAAAATTACATAAAAAAGCGGAATCCGCATGCCTCCTGGCCCAAATAATTTGCAACTTTGCACGAAAACTACAGATGAAAGCCTATCCCCTTGCCCTTTGCTCCTTGCCTCCTTGCCCTTTGCTCCTTGTCCCTTCTCACGATGTCAAAGTGAGTTCCACGCGTGGAACTCATCAGTTCCATGTGTGGAACTCGCCAGTTCCACGCGTGGAACTCATTTCGTGACCAGTTCGGAGGAATGGATGA
>JAFSXQ010000046.1 GCA_017444005.1 Bacteroidaceae bacterium
CACCTGCAGGGCCGTCTCGTTGCCACAGAGTTGATATTGGTCGATGAGGCCCTGAAGAATCTTATGTAGCGTGTAGAACGGTGCCCACACGCGCTGTCCCTGGATGTTGCGGTCGATGAGTCCCTCGCCGAAGGCAGAGAGGTAGCCGGTGCCATATTGCCTTTGAACTTCTGCCAGGCCTTGCACCAAAGAATCGGCTTTAAGACCCAGCGGAGAAGCGGCGGGAACAGTGGCGGTGGAAGCGAGATACGCCATAGCAGACAATAAGTGCCCTGTTATATGTCCCCGCAGGTCGCAGTCGGGCGACTCCCAGCCACCAAGTCGCAGGCCGGCATCGTAGCCACCCTCCAAGGCAGAATAAACGCCTGCCGTGTTGCGGAACGAGTGCAACAGCCGGTTGACGGGAATGGAGGCTATCCATGCCGAGTCGCGCTGCATGTTGCGCTGGAAACGCGAGGGCAACAGCCGGACGTCGCTTAATGCAAAGGGCTGCACCACAGTTTGTGCCGTAATAGTCAGAGCGCACAAAGACAAAAAAACACCAAGAATTCTTTTCATCGTTCTTATCGTTTGATTTGGATATTCAGCTCCTGAACGACCGACTTATAGATACTGTCGCCATCGGCCTCGATGCAGAGGGTCACGCCGCTCCAGAGGCGCTTGGGGTCACGACCGAAGTAGTCGGAATCGTAGCGGAAGGTATATTCGCCCGTCTGAATGACTGGGCCTGAAAGTATCACTACGCGGGGACGGACGGCGGCATGCTCATTACTCAGAGCGGTATGGTCGGCATTGACGAAGACGGGGGTGACGGTGAACTCGGCTTCGGGGCCCAGCGGAGAACCGCTGGGAACGGTGGCTGAATCGGTGAGCACGGTGGCTTTCAGTTTGATGTGGCTGTTGGGGTCGTATTTCAGGAGCTGGCCGTCGATGGTTGCCGACACATACTGCATCCGCTTGCCACGGGTTTCACGGTAGCGGGCTTTAGTAAGCCGAACCATCTCCTCGTCCTGATACCAGAACTGGTCGTGCGGGTCTTGGCTCTCCGTACCATCTTCACGCCAACGGCTGTAATAGACGCCGCCCTTGGGACGAGGGTCTGCCAGTGCCTTGGCCATAAAGCGGGCGATATAGTCCTGCGTCTGTTCGCTAAGGTCGAAATGTCCCTTACCCGCATCGCAGAGGAAGGACACACGACTGTCAGGATACATCATGCGGAAGGCCAGGGCCGGTCGCACACGGGCTTCCCACCACTCGTATTCGCCCTCTATCATCAATCCGGGAATGAAGTCGATGTTGCGCGTCCTACCCCACTCCACATTGGCTCTTCCATAGCCACAGAGATTGGTGCGGGGAGCATCGCCGTGATAGGAGATGATGCAGAGCGTGCGGTCAGGATTCCATGCCGCGAAGTTCCAAGGGAACGTAGCCTGTGCCGAATGGCCAAAGGGGATGATGGGACAGGTGGCGAGTTCCGGATGCTCCGTACCACGGGCCATGTCTTGCATGATTTGCTCAAAGCGCTCCTGGCAGGTACGGCCTGCGACATCTTTGATGCTCACATCCCAATTCTGAGAGCCCTGCTGGATAAAGGCCATGGCAATGCCCAGCGAATCCATCTTGGCACAGAACGACTTACTGCGGAACAGCACCTCCTCCGTCATGTTCTGATGACAGTAGAGCACGGCCTTGACCTCCTTGCTGCCACGGGGCAGGCGCAAATAGTAGCCTCCGCTCTTCCCATCCTCGGAGAGTGGTCGCTGCAAGTCCCATGTCATGCGTTGCTGTTGCAGGGCGACACGCTGGCGGATATAGTCGGTGATAGCTCTTACGGAGTCGGCATTGGCATGCAGACGGTCGAAACGGGTACCGAAAGGCCCCATGGTCATCGGACGGTCGTCGCGATCCTGGTGAGCCACGCAGTGAAGTACGAAGTAGTTGACACCGGCATCGCACACCTTATTAATATCATCACGGAAGTTGCTGAGCACAGCAGGAATGTCGGCATCGCCGGGATAGGCCGTACCGAACTCGCAACCGATGACTGGTCTGCCAGCAGAATGTCCGTAGTGTGACACGAAGAAAGGTCGTTCGATAGAACCATAATGGCAGCGCGCCCAGTATTCGCTCATCGGCAGGTCGAGCGACAAGGCATATTCCTTTCGGTCGAAGTCACCATTGCCGTATGGTTCGCCTACCAGTTGTAGGCCGTACTGATGGAGTTTTTCCTTCAACGGCAGAAGGAACTCCTGCATGAAAAGTCGCTGCTTGGTTTTGCTCATGTTACCAAGTCCTCCCGTCAGAAAGTCGGCACCCTCGCCCGTCGTGATGTAGTCGGCACCTAAGGATTCGGTATAGTCCTGCCGTCCCGCCTCCCAACTGTCTACAAGGACATAGCGCAATGTCGTGCCGCAATACTCGCGCAGTTGGTCAAACAAGGGTCCCAGGAAACGGTCGAAGTGAGCTTCTACGCCTTGGCGTGATAGTTTGTCAACCTCCAGGCCGATGCCGCTTTCCGACGCTGCCGTCACCATTTGCCCTGTCGTCGTATAACCCACCCGACGGTATGTC
>JAFSXQ010000047.1 GCA_017444005.1 Bacteroidaceae bacterium
CTCGAGCGGTATCGAGTTGAACGCCGTGCAACGTGCCAACCCCGAGATGCAGAAGCGTGCCAACAACCTGGTGCGCGCCCTGTGCGAGGAGGACATCAACCCCGTCGTCAGCATCCACGACCACGGAAGCGCCGGCCACGTGAACTGCCTCAGCGAACTGGTGGAGGAGTGCGGCGGACTGATAGATATGACGAAACTGCCCATCGGCGACAAGACCCTGTCCTCGAAGGAAATCATTGCCAACGAGAGCCAGGAGCGCATGGGACTGCTCATCCAGGAGGAACACTTGGAGCATGTGCGCCGGATAGCCGAGCGCGAGCGTGCCCCGATGTACGTCGTCGGCGAAACCACGGGCGACGCCCACTTTGCCTTCGAGCAGGGCGACGGCGTGCGCCCCTTCGACCTCGACGTAGCACAGATGTTCGGCCACTCGCCCAAGACCGTCATGGTGGACGAAACGGTGGAACGCAAGTACAAAGAAGTTGAAAGTTTAAAGTTGAAAGTTGAAAGTTCAGCCTCCGGCGAGACTGAAAAAGGCAATGAGAACGCGAAGCAACTTTCAACTTTCAACTCTCAACTTTCAACTTTACTAGAAAAGGTGCTCTCCCTCGAGGCCGTTGCCTGCAAGGACTGGCTCACGAACAAGGTGGACCGCTCCGTGACGGGCAAGGTGGCCCGCCAGCAGTGCCAAGGCCAGATACAACTGCCCCTGAGCGACTGCGGCGTGGTGGCCCTCGACTATCGCGGCCGCAAGGGCATTGCCACCGCACTGGGTCACGCCCCGCAGGCCGGACTGGCCAACCCCGCCGCAGGCAGTGTACTGTCCGTGGCCGAGAGCCTGACGAACATCGTGTGGGCACCGCTGGAGGAAGGGCTGGACAGCGTCAGCCTGAGCGCCAACTGGATGTGGCCCTGTCGCTCGCAGAAGGGCGAGGATGCCCGCCTGTACCAGGCCGTGGAGGCGTTGAGCGACTTCTGCTGCGCCCTGGAGATTAACGTGCCGACGGGCAAGGACAGCCTCTCCATGAGTCAGAAATATCCCGACGGCTCGAAGATCATCTCGCCGGGCACCGTCATCGTCACCAGCGGCGGACAGGTCAGCGACATCCGCAAGGTGGTGAGCCCCGTGCTGGCCGACGAGCCCGAGAGCGCACTGTACCACATCGACTTCTCGTTCGACGAGTTGCGCCTGGGCGGCAGTGCCCTCGCACAGAGCCTGGGCCGCGTGGGCAGCGACGTGCCCACGGTGACGAATCCCGAATACTTCCGCGACGCCTTCGAGGCCGTGCAGGAGTGTGTCCGCCGGGGCCTGCTGCTGGCTGGTCACGACATATCGGCCGGTGGCCTCGTCACCACGCTGCTGGAGATGTGCTTCGCCAACACACGGGGCGGTCTGAAGGTGAACCTGAACAAGTTCGAGACCGAGGACCTCACGAAGATTCTGTTTGCCGAGAACCCCGGCGTCGTCGTGCAGGTGGCCACTAGGCACGAGGCCGAGTTCAAGAAACTGATGGACGAGATGGGTGTCGGCTACATCTACATCGGTGTGCCTGCCCGCGAGCGCACCCTTCGCCTGCGCAAGGGCGAATGGGAGGAACGGCTGGACATCGACCAACTGCGCGACGTGTGGTATCGTCCCTCCTACCTGCTCGACCGCCGGCAGAGCATGAACGGACGGGCCGAACAGCGCTTCCAGAACTACCAGCAGCAACCGCTGGAGATGGTGCTGGGACGGAACTTCACGGGCAGCCTGAGCCAGTACCACATCAGTGCCGACCGCCGCAAACCCAGCGGTGTGCGTGCCGCCATCATCCGCGAGAAGGGCACCAACGGCGAGCGCGAAATGGCCTACTCGCTCTACCTGGCCGGCTTCGACGTGAAGGACGTGATGATGAC
>JAFSXQ010000048.1 GCA_017444005.1 Bacteroidaceae bacterium
GGCCACTCTGGTAACCACCCCTCACACTATCTACTTGCTTTCCTTCACAAAGAAAGTGACTCCTGCGGGATTCAAACCCACAACCTTCTGATCCGTAGTCAGATGCTCTATTCAGTTGAGCTAAGGAGCCAAATTACTTCACACTTTCAATTTCCGGGTGGGCGCTGAGGGATTCGAACCCCCGACCCTCTGCTTGTAAGGCAGACGCTCTGAACCAACTGAGCTAAGCGCCCTGTCGAAACCTCTGTTTCTCTTTTGCGGGTACAAAGGTACGACTTTTTCCTGTATTACCAAAACTTTTACAGGTTTTTTTTCATTTTTTCTTCATTTTTCCTTCTCAGCGGTCGTCCGTCTTCTTCTGAAGGCCCTTTCGGGAGGCTACTTCATAGTCGCGACCGACCGTCAGTTTCGGTTCAACAGGAGAGACTATCGTAATGCAAACATTTGCCTGTTCGTTCTCGGTCACCTCGCGGCGCGTCGTGATTTTCAGTACGCCGTTTTCGATGGACCATTCAATATTTTGTGCTGCGATGCTATCGTTGCTGCGAACTCCCATCTCGTAGTTGTCGCCATTGACGAAGCGCACACAAGCAGGCACATTCACATTCACGCCCTCGAAGGGCATCATCTCTACATTCTTTGCGTAACCGGCAGCTACCATCATGATGGTGCTTACCAAAATCATCATCTTTTTCATAGCTTACAATCTTTTTACCTTAATTAGTGTTTTAGTTATTCACTTGCCCCTCGCCAGGGGTCTTTGGTCTTCTTTATCTCAGACGCCTTGTAGCGCCTTTCTGTCTTTTGACGATGCAAAGGTAGTGCCTTTTTTCGACCTACACCAAACAAAAATATGTTTTTTAGCATAAAATCGCCCGTTTATTGACATTCGTCAAGCCCCGGCTGACATTGTGGCACGCTCCGGCGCCGTTTTGTCAAAATGGCATGTTCCTTCGCGCACGCGTATATAATATATGGTATGTGCGCACACACACGTGCGCGCACATATCATAAAACTATACGCCCTGCAGGAGGATTCCTAGATGGACAGGGTGTTCATCACGTCGATGAGGTCCTTCTTCAGCGGTTTGTCGCTCTTGACGGCGTTGGAGAAGGGGACGTAGACGATTTCGTCGTTGCGGATGCCTATCATCACGTTGCGCTGGCCGTCGAGCAGGGCCTGAATGGCTCCCAAGCCCATGCGGCTGGCCAGGATGCGGTCGCCGGCCGAGGGCGATCCGCCGCGCTGCAGGTGACCCAGAATGGAGACGCGCACGTCGTACTCGGGGTACTCCTTCTTCACGCGGTCGGCATAGTACATGGCACCGCACTTGGGGCTTTCCGAGACGATGACTATCGACGAGGACTTCGACTTGCGGATGCCGCGGCCGATGAACTGCTCCAACTGGTCGGCGCCGGTGGAGTCCTCGGGGATGATGGCAGCCTCGGCTCCGGCGGCGATGGCGCTGTTCTGGGCCAGGAAGCCGGCATCGCGCCCCATCACCTCCACGAAGAAGATGCGCTCGTGCGAGTTGGCCGTGTCGCGAATCTTGTCCACGCACTCCATGATGGTATTCAGCGTGGTGTCGTAGCCGATGGTCAGGTCGGTGCCGGAGAGGTCATTGTCGATGGTGCCGGGCAGGCCTATGCAGGGCACGTCGTACTCCTGGGCAAACAGGCGGGCGCCCGTGAGCGAACCGTTACCGCCGATGACCACCAGGGCGTCTATCCCGTTCTTCTTCATCACCTTGAAGGCCTTCTTGCGGCCCTCGGGGGTCATAAACTCCTGGCTGCGAGCCGTCTTCAGTATGGTGCCGCCGCGACCGATGATGCCGCTGACGTCCTCGGTGTGGAACTCGCGCACCTCGCCCGTAATCAAGCCTTCGTAACCCCGATATATGGCCATCACACGCATGCCGTTGGCAATGGCCGAGCGGGTGACGGCACGGATGGCGGCATTCATACCCGGTGCGTCGCCGCCCGAGGTCAGTATGCCAATAGTGTTAATCTTTCCCATAGTTCTTTGTACCTTAAAAATGTTTATCTCTAGAATTTGCGGTACAAAAATAACGTTTTTTCCCCACACTGGCAAACTATCCGGGAGCGATAAAACAAAGAGAAGCAGAAAAAGTCGCAAAAATTACGGTTTACAAGAAAAAAAGTGTAATTTTGCAGAAATATACACACTCAATATCGTTATGAAACGTACCAGACGGTTCCTCACAGCCCTCATCATGGCGCTTGCAAGCACCTTGTCGGCAAGTGCTGCCAGTTACCGGACCTACCTGACCGCCCTCCGCGGATTCGTGGAGGTGACCAGCACGGACGCCCTGCTCGACGGCGACTACTATTACATACTGACCGCAGCAGAAAATCCGGACCTCATCGTGGGCATCGGTGCCTACGAGGCCAAGCCCGGATGGGCCAGCGAAGACACGAAGGCCCTGCGCTACCTGCCGACGACGGCCGACCCCGTGCTGAACCTCTCGAACTTCTTCACCATCGAGAAGGATGGCCAGTACATCGGCTTCCGCAATGCGGTGTACAGCAGCGACATGTTCCAGACCCACGACAATGCGGGCTACATGTACGTGAACACCTATACGGACAAGAGCCTGGACGAGTGGAGCCAGTTGGCGCCCACCTACCAGGACGGCTACTGGCTCTTCGAGAGCGGCAAATATCCCATCTCCAGCGGGAACTGGGCCTGTGGCTATCTGGGGCCCTGGAACCAGATAGTGGCCATCGGCGAGCCCATCGCCCTGAACCGCAGGAACACCGCCGGCGACCTCGCTGGCCACTACCGGCTGTTCCGCATCGCCAAGAGCACCCTGCTGACACTCTGGAACGAGGCATGGGGAATGGCTTCGCCCACCTCCCCGGTCGATGCCACGGACCTCATCGTCAACCCCTCTTTCGAATCGGGCAACGAATGGGGATGGACCCTGAACGGGAAGGACGAGAACGGCAACGACGAATTCAAGACCCGCGACTACGGCATGACGAACAAGGACGGCCAGTACCTGATGAATGCCTACCAGTGGTGGGCTCCGTCGTTGAGCATCAGCCAGACCGTAGAGAACGTGCCCAGCGGAAACTACGAACTCTCCGCCGTGCTGGCCACATGGGAAGGCCGCACGGTGAAGCTCACGGCAAATGGTGTCTCCACTACGGTTTCCGGCCAGGGCGACGGAACGGGCATCCCGACGTCCGTGACCACCAGCGTAGGTGCCGACAAGAAACTGACCATCCGCATCGAAAGTACAGGCCAGTGGTGGGCAGAAGGTCACGAAGGCGAGACACAGACATTCTTCAAGGCCGACAATCTCCGACTCAGATGCAAGGGACTAACCCTCAACGGCATAGCCCTTCCACTGCCCAACGACGCGTCCGAGAGGCTCGTGGCCGGCCAGTGGTACTACTACGATGTGCCCCATCCCACCGAATACTGGCTCTCCGGCAACATCTCCGGCATGGTGATGAGCACCGACGGCGACCTGTCGGCGGCCTCTGCCACCACGCAAGCCGCCCGGCGCGAACTGACGCTCAACTGCGACCGCGTCTTCTTCAACACCCAGCGCAGCGACGCCACGCTCACCATCACCCCGGAGCGCACCTTGCAGCAGGGCACGTTCACAGCCGTGGCCCTGAACGTGGACGGACTGCCCAACAAGATTGCCACCTTCGACCTGAACCCCGACGGTCCGGGAAGAGACGGGACACTGAAAATCAGCAAGTACCTGGCCTCGAAAAACTACGACTTCATCGGCTGTAGCGAGGACTTCAACTACAACGGGGCACTGATGGAGAGCCTGAACGACCGCTATCGTTGCGGCACCATCCGCAACACACTGAGCGTTAGCGACATCGACTACCTGAAACTGATACAAGGGAAGATTCACGTCGACACCGACGGTCTGAACCTTATCTGGAAATACAGCAACATCGATGCGGAAAACGAAAGTTGGACGAAATGGAACGATACGGAATCGACCGACGGTAACCAGTATGTGACCAAGGGCTATCGACACTACGACGTACAACTCGACGGAGGCCCCGTGATCGACGTCTTCATCCTGCACATGGATGCCGGCGACACCAATGCCACATGGTCGCGCGAGTCGCAATGGCGGCAACTGACGGACGCCATCAACGCCACCGATGCCAACCGTCCGAAACTCATCATCGGCGACACCAACAGCCGATGGACGCGCGAGGACATCATCACCAACTTCCTGAACCGGCTGAGCAGCAATCTGACAGCCTCCGACGTCTGGGTGGAGTTCTATCGCAGCGGCATCTACCCCACCACCGTCATGGACAACCTCACCGACAAGTCCGACCCCACCAACTACACGAACTACGAAATCGTAGACAAAATCATCTACATCAATCCCACGGCGGCCAACACGACACGCCTCCGCCCCCTGTCGTTCCGCATCGAGCAGGACTACACCTATGGCACCATCGACGGCACCGACGACACCACTCCCCTGGGCGACCACAATCCCGTGGTGGTGCAGTTCGCCTACACCTGTGCCACCTCCGAGCCCCAGTCCTTCCAGACACCGGGCGACCTGAACTTCGACAGCAAGGTGACTATCGCCGACGTTACGGCCCTGGTCAACATCCTACTCAACAAGGACAACGGCGATACCCACCAGTACGACCACGACGCTGCCGACGTCAACGGCGACGGCACAGTCAGCATTGCCGACGTCACGGCCCTGGTGAACATCATCCTAAAGAAGTAGAAACGCCCCCCCCCTCTGAGGGAGGGCCTCGCAGGGATGAAAAACAGATATACCGATGTTATCGAAATAAGATTAGTAATCTTACGGCCATAAGATTACTAATCTTACGCCGATAAGATTAGTAATCTTCTTAAACGGAGGTTTTCATCTTCACGTTGACGGGGTAATAACTGCCCGCCTTGAACGTGGCAACGTCGCGTGTATACTGATAGTTGGTGCCTCCTGCTGTGGCGGCCTTCAAGGCTATCTGTTCACCGCTGACGGGCGGTATGGCCATCCACACCTCACTGCTCGCGGCATCCATCGCGGGGGCGGAGGCTATCAGGGTCTCCCCCTTGTAGACCTCCAGCGACGTTACAGCAAGGTCATTTCCGTCAGCATCTTTCAGCGTAAAGCGCACGATGGCCTGGGGGTTGGTGAAAGTCGCAGCGGACACGGTCAGTGTTTTAGTGTCCTTGTTTACGGCTGTAATCGTGGCCGTGGCGTGTGCGTAGTCGAAGTTCGAAGCAATGTCGGCGAGCGTGCCCTTCTGCCCCGTGTAGTCGATGGCGGCACCGGCATATAGGGGGAACCACAAATCAAGAAGCTGACCTGCCGCATACGACACTACGGCGTCTTGGAGCGTGCCTGTCAGATTGGCCGTTGCCGCATTAGCATCGGGATGGAGAGTGCCCATATCTGCACCATAAAGCACAACAGTCACACTCTCCCCCGTGGACCACGCTGCACTGAGGGCTGACCCATCAAAACTGAGGGCACGGGTGGCAGCCTCAACAGCCCCGCCGCCCTTCGTGGCGGGTATGCTGACGAACCAGGCATCACCCTGGGGCTGCTGGGATTCGTCGTCGCCAGAACATGCGGCCAGGCCTGCTCCCAGCAGACACAGGGCCGCTACCAGTATGTGTTTCTTCTTCATTGCTTACTCTGTTTAATCCCAGTCCTCTGCAGTTTCGGTTTTATACGACTGGCGTGTACCACTAATTCCCTCTGTACCGTATCCACTGCCCGACAGAAGCGGACAATGGATACGGATATTGACAACCTTCGTTACCGGTGTCTGATACTTCTTTTTCATACGTATGTGTGTGTTCATTTTCATTTCACTACCACCTTGCGCGCGCCCTGCTGCGTCTGGTGCAGGTAGACGCTACGCGAGAGTCGGCTGTCCGGTTTTTTGCTTCCCATCTTGCGACCCTGCATGTCATAGACACGCTCGGCACCGCCTCCGGCCAACAGCGAGGCTATGCCCACCTCGCAGTTCTGCAGGTCGACGACGACGGGAGCCTCGGGGGTGCCCAACATGGCATCGTCGGCATAGGTGAGCGACGGGTCGGAGAGGTACTCCGTCTCGCCCGTCCATACGCGGAAGGTGATTCGTCCGCCGCTGCCCTGCCCGGGGATGGTCATGAAGTGCAGACCGCCCGCTGCCGTCCGCTGCGAACTGGCCCGGCACTCGCCGTCCACGAAGGCGGCCACCTCGGCATCGGCCACGATGTTGCCCCCGTCCTCGATGCGCACAATCAGGGTCATGTTGCCCGGATAGGCAGAATCGTCGACAGGGTGATAATGCGAATCGTTGCCACCCTCGGGAGCCCGGCGCGGCGCATTGCGCTGCATCGTCGCATCGGGATAGCGGAAGGTCTTGGTCTCGCCCGTACTGTTGTAGTAGACGTAGCCCTCGCCCGGTGTCAGTTGGGTGAGCGTGCCCACCCACTCGTTGCTGTCGTAGATGGCAAAGGCCGTCTTCGAGCGCACCACGTCGCCGTCGGCCGGACCGAGGTCGGCAAAGGCGTCCGCCAGCGAGGCACTGAAGTTGGCGTTGTAGCCTATCCAGTTGTAGTTGGGCACGATGGTCAGGGGCTGTGCAGAAGGGGTCTGCGTCTGGCCCACGAGGCTGATGTCGGCATCGTTGCCCGACTGCACCTTGTACATCTCGCCGGGCTGCATCACCAGCGGGTTGCTCTCATTGGCAAACCAGATGCTGCTGCTGCGCTGTGCGAACGTGGTCTTCGACTTCACCTGAGCCGATGCGCCCAGTTTGTCGCCAAAGACGACGTCGGGCGTGTTCTTGCCATCGGCCGGACGCACGTAGAGCGACATCCAGTTCCAGCCCTTCTTCAGGCCGAGGCGCTGCTCGTTGGCATCGGTGGCCACGATGGTCAGCGGCTGCTGCAGCGAGCCTACGAGGGCGTTGCTGCTGAAGGTCACCTCCCGGGGCTGTCCGCCAAGGTAGAGGTCGGTGAAGGGATAGATCTGCCCGTTGTCGGCATCCCAGATGCGGAAGGTGAGTTTGTCCGCACCGCTGCCATAGACGGTCATCATCACGAAGTAGGTGTCGAAGCGGCTGTTGTACTGCGGCGAGGCCA
>JAFSXQ010000049.1 GCA_017444005.1 Bacteroidaceae bacterium
AAAGGGGCAAGAGATGAGGGCAAGAGATGAGGGCAAGGAGTGAGGGGCAAGAGTTACTCTGTGGGTTCTGAGGGCGACGGTATGGTCAGGCCCATCAGCCGCCGCATGTCGCCATTGTAGATGTTCAGGTCCACCGTCCCCCGGATGCCGTCCACCCGGCCGCAGTCGGTGTATTGCCAGAAACTCCAGGTGCCCTCGTAGCGGAGTTTCTTCTCGTAGTAGTGGGCTATCCACAGCGGATAGCGGTCGAAGTCGGCCGTGTTCAGGTAGTCGACCTTGAACTTGTAGCCCGTATAGATGATGGGCGCCACGCCGTATTCCGCCTCCACCAGCCGGAGCCAGGCGAGGACGTCCCTCTGGAACTCCCGCAGGGGTTTCGTGCCTCGCTCTTCGATGTCGAGAACCGGAGGCAGGTCGCCCGGTACCAGGTGCACCTGATGCAGGAAGAAGCGGGCCTGCCTCTTCGCATCGCGGTTAGCCTTGTAGAAGTGATAAGCGCCTCGTACGATGTCGTTTTCGTGGGCCCGGTAGAAGTTCTCGTTGAAGTTTTCATCCGTCAGGTTCTCGCCCTCCGTCCCCTTGATGAAGACGAAGTTTATGGGATGCCCGCCGATGTTGGCATTGCGCAGGCGGTCCCAGTCGATGTCGGCCTGATGGTGGCTGACATCGATGCCCATGACGTCGAATCCCGCCGGGTAATCGGGTTCGCCGTAGATGGCGCGCCAGCGGAACGAGAGGGGACTGACAAAGAAGTGGTAGAACAGGCCCACGTAGAGCAGCACCACCAGCACGCCGCCGGCAATGAGCCCTCCCCAGGAGCGCAAGCGCGAGCCGCCCGAACGCTTTCGCTTCGGGCGGCTTCGCTTTGCATCCTTTCGAATTGGCTTACTCAATCGTCAACTCTCAACTTTAAACTTTCAACTTACTTCCCCTGTTCCAGCGCCAGCGTCTTGGTGCACTGGTCGCACACCTCCGTGGGACCGAAGTACTGGATGGGGCCGGGATAGACGTAGCACGTCTGGCGGGCCCATTCGTCGCGCTTCGAGGCGAAGTACTTGAAGGGAGCGCCGTCCAGTTCCACCAGAGCCTTGCGGATGACGGGTTTGTCGGCACCGTTGCGGCGCTCGATGTTCATCATCATCGTGATGGGCACGCCGCCGGCAATCCACTCGGCAGCGGGGGCCGTCGTGTTGCGGATGACGGACATGTAGCCCGTCTTGCCGTTCGAGATGAGTCGGCTGGCGTTGTAGCCCAGGCTGTAGCAGTAGTCGGCGTCGTAGTTCGAGGGGGCTGCGCAGCGGCCCTCGTAGCCGAAGAAGTGGTGCTGGGCGCTGAACTTGCCCGTGTACTTGCCCTCCTGCTTCCACTGGGCCAGTTTCTTGGCCACCATGGCGCTCAGCAGTTTCTCGGTCTCGATGAGGCTCACCTGCACGTTTCCGTGCGGGTCGCGGTCCAGGCAGAGTTGGCGCTTCACGTCGGCGGGCAGGCTCTCCAGCACGGCGCGGTTCTCGGCCGTGATGTTGTCCAGCACGAAGCGGATCTGCTCGTCGGCGCTCTTGAACTCGCGGGGCTCGCCCGTTGCAGGGTCGGTCAGCACCTCGTTCAGTTGGCGGATGAGCACCTTGATGGCGGGGATGAACTCAATCAGGCCTTCGGGGATGACGACGGTGCCGAAGTTGTTGCCGTCGGCAGCACGCTGGCATACGGCCTGGGCGATGTACTCCACGACGTCGTCCAGCGACATCTGCTTCTGCTCCACCTCCTCGCTGACGAGGCAGATGTTGGGCTGGCACTGCAGGGCGCACTCCAGGGCGATGTGGCTGGCCGAGCGGCCCATCACCTTGATGAAGTGCCAGTACTTGCGGGCCGAGTTGCAGTCGCGCTGGATGTTGCCGATGAGTTCGCTATAGGTCTTACAGGCGGTGTCGAAGCCGAAGGAGGTCTCAATCTGCTCGTTCTTCAGGTCGCCGTCGATGGTCTTGGGGCAGCCGATGACCTGCACGCCGTACTGCTTGGCGGCATAGTATTCGGCCAGCACGCAGGCGTTGGTGTTCGAGTCGTCGCCGCCGATGATGACCAGGGCCTTGATGCCCAGTTGGCGCAGGATCTGGATGCCGCTCTCGAACTGGGCCTCCTTCTCCAACTTCGTGCGGCCGGAGCCGATGATGTCGAAGCCGCCCGTGTTGCGGTACTCGTCGATGAACTCGTCGGTGAACTCCACGTACTTGTGGTCCACCAGGCCGCCGGGGCCCATCAGGAAGCCGTAGAGTTTGCTGTTGCGGTTCAGCGACTTCACGCCGTCGTACAGGCCGCTGATGACGTTGTGGCCGCCGGGGGCCTGGCCGCCGCTGAGGATGATGCCGACGTTGATGGCCTCCTGGTTCTCGCTCTCTGCGGGCACGAATTCCACTACGGGCATGCCGTAGGTGTTGGGGAAGAGGGCCTTGATTTCGGCCTGGTTACCAATACTCTGGGTGGCAGCACCCTCCTTCACTTTCACAGGACCCTGCAGGGCCTTCGGCAACTTGGGCTGATAGGCGGCACGGGCAATCTGCAATGCACTTTTTTCCATAGTCTGATGTCTGTTTTTATAGTGTATTCCTAAAATCCGTAGCAAAGATAAGGAAAAATAACGAACGCAGCAAATCCGCCATCGATAATTTTACCACTTATTTTGCAACCGTCTTCCTGCCCCGGCGGATTTGCAGCCCCCGCACCGTTCCGCCTGCGGGACGGCCCGCGAGGTCGAATGCCGGAACGGCCGCCTGTCCGGACAGGGCCTCGCCGCCCGTGTGCGGCACGCCTTCAAGGCCGTCGGTGCCGGCGGCCAGTTGGGCCACCTGTTCGGGGGTGAGGCAGTGGTTGTAGATGCGGAAGTCGTCGATGCTGCCGTTCAGGAGCGGGTCGGCGGCAAACTGGCTGCGACCCACGAAGTTCAGCACCGGGCGGAAGTCGGATGGACGGGCGCTGAGGTTGGCATTCTCGCCCACGAGGGCGCCGTTCATGTACAGTTTGGCCCCTTCGGCACCGATGGTCAGGCACAGGTGGGTCCAGGTCTTCAGGGCCATCGAGCGGGGCACGCGGATGGTCTCCTCGCTGCCTCCGTTCTTGGCGGCGAAGCGGATGCCGGAGTCGGACTTAGGCGTGAGGAACATGTACTGGTCGGTGCCGTTGCCGAAGTCCCAGATGCGCTGCCACGTGTTGCCGCCCAGCCAGTACACCCAGCAGGAGACGGTCAGTGCCTCGTGGTTGGCCACCGTCGGGGGCAGTTGCACGAACTGCGTCTTGCCGTCCAGTTCGACGGCCGCCTCCCCCGTCTTTCCCCCGTCCCAGGCGGGTGTGCCGCTGAAAGCGGCGTGGTTGCCCTGCGGAGTGGTGTCGTAGAGGTTGTTCTCGAAGTCGAGGAGCATGATGCACGCAGGCTCCGCCGTCGGGCTGGCCGTGACGGGTTCCGTGCGTTCGCTGTAGTTCAGGCTGCGGTCCACGGCGTACACCTGATAGTGGTGCAACTGTCCGTCGGCGGCCTCGTTGTCGGTGAAGTCGGTGGCGGCGACGCCCGTTGCTATGGCGTAGTAGTCCTCGCCGTCCTCGCTGCGCAGGATGGTGTATCCGGCCACGTCCTCGTCGGCAGGTGCCGTCCACGTGAGGTGCACGCTGGCGGCCTGTCCCTGTGCCTTCAGTTCCGTCGGGGCAGCGGGTGCCTTCAGGTCGGGCGCGACGTCGACGGGCAGGAAGCGCCACTGCTGATAGTCCTTGCCGCCGGGCTCGCCCATCTGGACGTTGACGCCTACGGCCCGCCCGCCGCTTTTCACCTCCAGGCACATGGCGCTGTGGCGGCTGCGGATGTAGAAGGCGCCGCCTCCGGCATATTCCAGGTACCACTGCTCGTTGTTGCCCAGTCCGCCGGGATAACTGCCGACGTCGGAGCCCGCCGTGAGGCCCCAGTTCAGTATGTCGAGTTGCAGGTTCTTGCCCGTATTCAGGCTGATGGAGTAGTAACTGAAGTCTCCCCCGCTCGTCTCCGGCCGTGGGGTCACGTTCCACTGCAGGTAGGCGGCCGCGCCGTCGCGCCGCTGCTGTACCGACGTCCAGCCGTCGCCGGGGTTGGAGGCGAAGCCGAGCAGCATTCCGCTGTGCACGTTCACTATCTTGTACGTGCCGTCGATGTGGGGCATGATGTCCGCGCCGCTCTGCACGTCCACCACCGTCTCGGCGTCGTACTGGCCCTTATCGTAGCCCGTGCCGCCGGGTATGTACATGTGGTAGATGCGGCCCGGCTGCCCGTTGTACCAGACGGGGCGGTCCAGGCCGACCAGGTCGAAGGCCGTGGGCGAGGCCTGTCGTTCGCTGGCTCCGCCGAAGGCCTGCAGCGAGCCGTCGGGCTGGCGGTAGACGGCCACCGCCGTCCAGTTGGCGCGATGTTCGCCGTAGGCCAGCCTCCGTCCGGGATTGGCGTGGTACGTGGCCTTCATGAACTGGCTGCGGCTGTGCTCGCACGTGCCCCACCAGATGCCCGTCTGCATGCCGTACTCCACGCCCACCATCGCCTCCATCGTGTTGTGCAGTTCGTCGGCCGTGGCGTGATGGCCGTAGCGGCGCACCGTCTCGAAGAAGGAGGCATAGTGGTCGAAGTCGCCCGCCAACTGGTGGGTGTTGCCCTCGTCCAGTTCACTCTTCAGGTAGTTCCACCATTCGTAGGCCTTGTCGTCGTTCAGCGTGTTGCCGCCGCACAGGCGTATGCTGTCGTAGGCGCCCTCGAAGTCGTTGCGCAGGCTGCGGCACACGTTCAGAAAGTCGGCCTTCCGCGTGCTGGCGTAGCCCTGGTCCCATCCGTAGTCGGGTTCGTTGAAGGGGCTGATGCTGACGAAGTTCGTCACCCCCAGGGCCGCATACTGCTTGATGTGCAGGTCGATGAGCCGTGCCCAGCGCTGGCCGCGTTCGGCACTCTTCACGGTGGCCGAGTTCTCGTTGTACCACGGGTCCACGCTGGCGTGGTCGTCGTTCAGGTTCAGCGTCAGGCCCTCCTTGCCGTACTTCTTTATTATATTCGCGCGCTCGCGCACCTTGCGCACCTGCGCGCTGGACAGCGCCCCGCCCTCCACGCTCTCGGTGGGCATGTACGAGGTGCGGATGATGTCGATGCGCTCCTTGCCGCAGAAGAGCATGCCGCGGCGCACGTTGTCCTCGCTCAGCCAGGCCAGGTCGAGGCCCCACTCTATGGGGGTGGCCACGCCCTCGTCCGTCACGCGGAAGGGGACTATGACGTCTGCCTTGGACTGGGCCGTCATCTGCGAGGCGCAACTGACGGTCTGTGCCCCTGCGGGCAGGGCCAGGGACAGCATTACGAGGGAGAACAGGACTGTGCGTTTCATCGTCGGTTCGGTTTAGTTAATCGTTCGGTTTCGTTTGTCAAATAAGAAAAAGACACTCAGAACAGCATTTCCGTGCGCTCTGAGTGTCTCCTGAGGTGCCTAGCAGATTCGAACTGCTGTAGACGGTTTTGCAGACCGTTGACTAAGCCACTCATCCAAGGCACCGTCATCAATTTCGACTGCAAAGGTAATACATTATTCCGTCACTGCCAAACATTTCTCCGTTTTTTTTGAAATATTCCGCTAAGCGATACGACGTTTAGGACTAAACGATGCGACGCGAAAGCCTAAACGATGCAACGCGAAAGTCTAAACGATGCGACGCAAAAGCGGACTGAAATGAAAGGGGCTGTGTCGAAATGAAACGACACAGTCCCCTTTTTAATTCGTTTAATTCGTTGTTGAAATGTTTAGTGGTCAGGCTTTTTTAGCCGCCTTCTTTGCCGGAGCCTTGGCTTTGGGTTCGGCCTTCTTGGCAGCGGCCTTCTTGGCGGGCTCGGCCTTCTTGGCAGCGGGCTTCCTGGCGGCGGGCTTCTTTTCCTCCTTCTTGGGTTCCTCGGCCACCTTCTTCACGGGGTCGGCAACGTCGGGAGCGGGTTCGTACTTCTCCAGGCGGGCACGCAGACGGCTGATTTCGTTGTCCTTGACGGCCAGTTCCTTACCCTGATTGTGGATGGTGGTGTAGAGGGCGTTCAGTTCGTCGCTCTCCACCTCCACGGGGAAGAGGTCCTGCACACGCTTGATGAAGTCGCCCAGGATGTTCATGTAGTTGGTGAAGGCGTCGTAGGGCGAGTCGTAGAAGCCGCGGAACATGCCTACGGATGCGGGCTTGGTGGTCATGTAGCGGAAGTTGTTCGAGGCCTGTATGCGGTCCCAGTCCTGCTTGATGCGGCGGTCCTTGCAGGCCAGGATGCGGTCGGCCTCCTGATAGAGTTTGTTGAAGGCTTCGCGCTGCATGCCGTTGCCGAGCCAGCAGGAGGTGTCGCGCTCCTCGTCGTTCCAACTGACGGGATAGGGAACCTCCATGGGGCTGACGGACTTGGTCTTGCCGATGATCTCGCTGGGCGTGGCGAAGACGACGCCGCGCTGCTTGGCCACTGCGGGCAGGGCCTTCAGGAACTCCAGGATGTTGCTCGAGAGGGGCTGGAAGATGCCCAGTGCGCAGAGTTCCATGAAGATGTTGACCACCTGCTCGTCCTCGGGCAGGGAGGCAATCCAGTCGACGTACTTGTCGGCAAACAGTGGGTACTCGTTCCACGACGAGTCGTTGAAGCGGAGCGAGATGTCGTCGGAGAGTTTATAGTCGCGCAGCAGGAGTTTGACGCTGGGGTCCATAGCGCAGTGGTAGAGGAAGTGGGGGCTCTTCCAGCCGAGGATGTGCTTGGCGCCCTCGGCAATCATGCCCTTGAAGCCCATGCGGCCGGCCAGGGAGCCGATTTCGTCGCTGTAGATGAGCGACGAGTTGCGCAGCACCTTCGGTGTCTGCCCGAAGAGTTCCTTAATCTTCTTGGCCTGGCGCTTGGTCTCCTCGATGAAGACTTCCTCGTTGGTCAGCGACGAGAGGCCGTGGCTGTAGGGCTCGGCCAGGAACTCTACGCAACCCGACTCGGCCAGTTGCTGCAGCAGTTCGATGACCTCGGGGGCGTAGACCTCCAGCAACTCGATGGCAACGCCGCTGAGCGAGAAGGCCACCTTGAAGTCCTTGCCGTACTGCTTCGTCATCTCCAGCATGGCCGAGAGTGCGGGGATGTAACTCTTCTGGGCGGTCTCGGAGATGGCGCGCTCGTTCTCGTAGTCGTCATAGTAATAGTGGTCGGTACCAATCTCGAAGAAGCGGTAGCGCTTCAGGTGCACCGGTTGATGAATCTCGAAATATAAGCAAATTGTTTTCATAGTAATTTTCAATTTTCAATTTTCAACTTATTTAAGCATGATAGTCGTTCACGTCGAAGTAACCGCGGCTGATGAGTTGTTCGTAGCACGAGCGGATGCGCACGGCCACCTTTTCCCAGGTGATGCCGTCGACCTCCTTCATGCCTTCCTCGGCCAGATACTTGTGCAGGGCCTCGTTGGTGCAGATGCTGTAGATGGCGTCGGCCATAGCATCGATGTCCCAGTAGTCGACCTTGATGACGTTGTTCAGGATCTCGCCGCAGCCCGACTGCTTGGATATGATGCTGGGGCAGCCGCACTGCATGGCCTCCAGCGGGGCGATGCCGAAGGGTTCGCTGACGGAGGGCATGACGAAGACGTCGCTGCTCTTGTACATCTCGTAGACCTGCTTGCCGCGCTGGAAGCCGGGGAAGTGGCAGCGGTCGGCAATGCCGTAGGCGGCGGCCAGGTCTATCATGGCGTTCATCATGTCGCCCGAACCGGCAAAGCAGAAGCGGATGTTGTGTGAACGGTCGAGCACGCGCTTGGCGGCCTCGATAAAGTACTCGGGCCCCTTCTGCATGGTGATGCGGCCCAGGTAGGTGACCACCTTCTCGTCGGGCTTCTTCTGGCCCTCGATGGCCTGGTATTCCTCGCTCAGGGGGTATACGGCGTTGTGCATGGCCACACACTTGCGGGGGTCCTGATGGTACTGGTTGATGACGGTCTGGCGGGTGAGTTCCGAGACGCACATGATGCAGTCGGCGTGGTCCATGCCGTTCTTCTCGATGGAGTAGACCGTGGGGTTGACCTTACCGCGCGAACGGTCGAAGTCGGTGGCGTGGACGTGGATGCACAGGGGCTTTCCGCTGACCATCTTGGCATGCACGCCGGCGGGATAGGTGAGCCAGTCGTGGGCATGGATGACGTCGAACTGCTCCGAGCGGGCCAGCACGCCGGCAATGATGCTGAAGTTGTTGATTTCCTCGTGCAGGTTGCCGGGATAGCCGCCTGCGAAGCCGATGCACCCCAGGTCGTCGAGGCCCTGCAGGTAGTTGAAGTCGGCATACAGGTGGTCGCGGAAGCGGTAGTAGTCCTCGGCCGTGTGGCCGACGAAGCGCTCCTTGATGTGGTCGTACTGCACGTCGCGCCAAACGACGGGCACCTGGCTCATGTTGATAATCTTGAGGAACTTTTCTTCCTCGCCTGTCGGGCGGGGCATGCAGAATGTGGTCTCCACATCGCCCTGCACGCTCAGGCCCTTCGTGATACCGTAACTGGCAACGGCCAGTCCGCCGTAGATTTTAGGAGGGAACTCCCATCCGAACATTAAGACTTTCATAGTGATGGCCTCCTTTCTTTAATATTCATTATATTTATCGAGCAACTTCACGACGCGCATGATTCCGGCCACATTCATGGCAAACGAGATGGCACCGCGTCCGTGGAAGGGCGGGTTGCCGTCGAACAGTTCGGGGATGGTGCCGATGCAGTGGTAGAAGAGTTCCTCCTCGTAGCCCACCAGTTGGCGCTCGATGAAACTTACGCGCGAGCGGCCGAAGACACGCAGGCAGGCCTCCATGTAGAAACCGGCCAGCCAGGGCCAGGCCGTACCCTGATGGTAGGCATAGTCGCGCTGCGTCTGCGGGCCGACGTACATGGGGTTGTAGGCTCCGCTCTTCGGGCTGAGCGAGCGCAGGCCCTTGGGGGTGAGCAGTTCCTTGGTGCAGAAGTCGAGCACCGACTTCTTCTGCTTGGCATCCAGCGGGCTGTAGTCGAAGGCAACGGCGAAGACCATGTTCGGGCGAACCTCCCACGACATCATGTTGCCGTCGACGTAGTCGAGCAGGTAGCCGTGTTCGTTGAGGAACGTCTCCACGAAACTCTCACCGGCCTTCTTGGCCAGGCCTTCGAGGGTTATCTCCAGCGTGCTGTCCTTGACCTGGCGGCAGATTTCGGCACTGAACCTCAGGGCGTTGTACCACAGGGCATTGAACTCTACGATGTAGCCCGTTCGGGGCACGATGGGACGGCCGTACGACGAACTGTTCATCCAAGTGATGGCCTTCTCCTTGCCGCCGGGGGCATAGAGCAGGCCGTTGTTGCGGAGTTCCAGGCCCGGATGCTTGCCGGCGCGAATCCACTCCATCATGTCCTGCACCAGGCTTCCGTACTTGTCGATGCACTTCTGCAGGCCCACGAACTTGCCGTACTGCTGGATGCACCATACGGCCCACAGGAGCACGTCGGGCTGTTCCATCTCGTAAATCTTCACGCCGATGACCTCGCCTGCCAGGAACTGGCGGATGGCCTTCTCGGCGGTCTTCATCACGAGTTCGAACTTCTCCACCTCGTTGTTGGTCAGCGTCAGGCCGGGCAGGGAGATGAAGAGGTCGCGGGCGCGGCACTTGAACCAGGGATAACCGGCCAGCACGTAGTTGTCGCCGTCGCGGTTGATGATGAACTGGTGGGCCGAGTTGACCAGGTTATTATAGAAGTTGTCGCGCGGCGTGCGCACGTTGATTTCAAAGTTGGCCAGGTCGGCCAGCGTCGATGTCTTGATTTCCGACAGGCCGGCACTGAAGACGACGCTTTCGCCGTTCTTGATGTTGAACTCGAAGTAGCCGGGCACGTAAAGGTCCTCGTTGGTGGCATAGCCGCGTTCCTGTTCCTTCGGATATTCCACGCCGCGGTACCAGTCGGGCTGGAAGACGAAGCGGTTGGCCTTGTTCACCTGCATGTACAGTTCGGGATAGCCGGGATACATGCAGGTCTTGATGCCGTTCTCCACCTCCTGGTAGTCGCGGTTGGCGCGGCTGTTCTCGTGGGTGTACTCGCGCACCGAGCGGAAGGCCAGGAAGGGGCGCAGGCGCAGGGTGGTCTCGCTGTGGGCGTCGAGCAGTGTGTAGCGGATAATCAGGCGGTTCTCGAAGTGCTGGAACACCATCTCGCGGCGCAGCAGCACGCCACCCACGCGGTAGAGCGTGGTGGGCACCTGCAGGCTGTCGAACTCGCGGATGTACTTGTGTCCGCGTGGGGCAAAATTGTCGCCGTGATACTTGTGCAGTCCCAGATTGAACTCGGCCCCGTGCTGGATGACCGTAGCATCCAGCGAGGAGAGCAACACATGGTTCTCGTCGTCCAACTCAGGCACAGGCACAACCAACAGGCCATGATACTTTCTCGTGTTGCAATCCACCAGGGTCGTACACGAGTAGGCTCCGCTGCGATTCGAGCGAAGGATCTCCTTGGGCAGGGATTCTTGCAGGTTCGTCATCAGAGTCTTGTCAAAGCGCAAATAACTCATAGTTGATTAGTGATTATGTTTAGTGTTTTACATCATGCATTTAAGGTCGCCCGATGGCATTCGGACACCCAAATTTAGTGAAAAATATTAAAAGCAGAAAAGATTCGGCAATTAATTTTACTTTTTTCTTGTCCGATACGCCGAAAAGACGTAAATTTGTGTCGTTAAACATATTTTTAAGGTGAGTTTGTCATGCCTAAGAAGCAAGAATCGATGAAAAACGTGATGGAAAAACTTTCAGCGCTGTGCCAGCACCTGACTGAGGACCAAAAACGGCAGTTGGAGCGCTCCATCATCCTGCAGGAATACAAGAAGAACGAAATCATCTACCACGAGGGGGATACGCCCCAGCACCTGCTCTGCCTGCTGCGCGGCAAGGTGAAGGTCTTCAAGGACGGCGTGGGCGGCCGCGCACAGACCATGCGCCTGTACAAACCCGTCGAGTACTTCGGCTACCGGGCATACATCACCGGCGAGAACATACACTGCACGGCGGCGGCCTTCGAGACGTCGTTCATCGCCAAGATACCGCTGGACCTGCTCGTCAGTTTCATCCGCAGCAACAACGAACTGGCCTGGTTCTTCATCCAGAGCCTGGCCAAACTGCTGGGGATGTCCGACGAACGCACGGTGAGCCTGACGCAGAAGCACATCCGGGGACGGCTGGCAGAGTCGCTGCTCTACCTGCGCGACAGTTACGGCCTGGAGGAGGACGGCTGCACACTCTCCATCTACCTCAGCCGCGAAGACCTGGCCAACCTGTCGAACATGACCACGAGCAACGCCATCCGCACCCTCTCGGCCTTCGCCGCAGAGCACCTGGTGGCCATCGACGGCAAGAAGATAAAACTCATCAACGAAGCCGAACTGGAGAAAATATCAAGGATGGGATGAACTACGAACTGATAACCATACTCGGCCCAACGGCCAGCGGCAAGACGCCCTTGGCTGCCCGGCTGTGCCACCGCATCGGGGGCGAGGTGATCAGTGCCGACAGCCGTATGGTGTACCGCGGCATGACCATCGGGTCGGGCAAGGACCTGGACGACTACATCGTGGACGGCGAACAGGTGCCCTACCACCTTATCGACATCGCCGATGCGGGCTACCGGTTCAACGTCTACGAGTTCCAGTGCGCCTTCCAAAATGCTTACATGGACATCACGGCCCGAGGGCGCATTCCCGTGATGTGCGGAGGCACGGGCCTGTACATCGAATCGGTGCTCCGGAGTTACGAACTGGGGGCTGTCCGCTTCCCGGACAGGCGCAGTCTGACCATTGGAGTAAAGATTGACCGCGAATTGCGGAGGGATAAGATAACCAGGAGGTTAAAGGAACGACTGGAGCACGGAATGACAGAGGAAGTGGAGGAACTGCTGAAGCACCTGACACCCGAGCGGCTGATACGCTACGGGCTGGAGTACAAGTACGTCACCCTATACCTGACGGGACAACTGACGTACGATGAAATGTTCCGACAACTGGAGATTGCCATCCACCAGTTTGCCAAGCGCCAGATGACCTGGTTCCGGGGCATGGAGGAGCGGCGCGGCATACCCATCCACTGGATAGACGCCACGCTGCCGATGGAAGAAAAAATAGAGAAAATCGTAAGACTATGGAACGCTGGGGCATAATTTACAGTCCGAAGAGCGGCGTCCTGCGCACCCACAAACGCTGGGAGAAGATTCGCCGCTATCTGAATGAGCAACAGGTCGAGTACGACTTCGTCCAGAGCGAGGGCGGCGGCTCGGAGGAACGGCTGGCGGGCATGCTGGCCAAGAACGGGTATCGGACCATAGTCATCGTGGGCGGCGACGGAGCCCTCAACCGCGCCATCCACGGCGTGCTGTCCGTCGACCCCGAACTGCACCGCTCCGTCACCTTCGGCATCATCCCCAACGGTCACGGCAACGACTACGCCCGCTTCTGGGGACTCGACGAGGACGACCCCATCGGAGCCGTAGACGTGCTCCTGCGGGGGCGCGTACATCAGGTAGACCTGGGCTTCATGCACGAAGGCGGGCACGAACACTACTTCCTCAACTGCATGAACGTGGGCCTGGCCGCCAGCATCATGAACATCAAGCACAGGACCTACCGCTTCTGGGGCCTGTCGTCGCTGAGTTATCTGAGCAGTTTCTTCCTCATGCTCTTCCACCGTATGGAACAGCAGATGAAGTTGGTCGTCAACCACGAGACTATCGAGCGCAGCCTCATGAACGTCTGCATCGGCAACGCCCACGGCTATGGGCTGACCCCCAATGCCGTTCCCTATAACGGCATGCTCGACGTGACCACCATTTCCCATCCGGCCGTTTCGCAACTGGTGGCCGGCATGTACATGCTCATCACCGGCAAGTTCCTCACCCACCGCAACGTGCGCCCCTACCGCTCGCGCCAGCGCATCCGCTTCGAGCGCATCGGGCATTCGCGCGTCAGCATCGACGGGCAGGTCCTCGACGAGGTGCAGATGCCCCTTGTGGCCAGCGTCCGGCAGGAGTGGATTCGATTCATCATACCCTGAACACCGACGGTCATCACACTGAAGTAATATCTATTAATCAAGAATTAGAGAATTAGAGAATTTTTGTTCTTGAGTAATTCTTTTATTGTCAATGACATAATATTGGGCAAATTCTCTAATTCTCTAATTCTTGATAGAAAAAAAACGAATTTATAGAACATACCTAAATAACAAGGCAAATGAAACATTCCGTTAAAGATTGGATTATCGCCACCCGCCCCTGGTCGTTCCCGGCCTCCGTCATGCCCGTGCTCATCACCCTGTTCTGGCTATGGAGCAGAGGCGAAGAGGTGAACTGGCTGCTGGGCGTACTGGCCATACTGAATATCGTGTTGGTGCATGCCGCCGGCAACGTCTGGAGCGACATCTCCGACTATCGCAGCGGCGTGGATGCCCAGGACACCTATGGCATCCGTCTGCTGGTGGACGGCGATTTCACCGTCGGCGAGTTCCGCCGTCTGTCCGTCACGCTCAACATCCTGGCCGTGCTCCTGGGCATCCTGATGGTCGCCCTCACCGGCCTCACCCTGCTGTACATCGGCGTTGCAGGCATACTGCTCTCCCTCTCCTACCCTCGCCTGAAGTATATGGCCCTGGGAGACGTGGTCATCATCCTTTGCTATGCTCTGCTGCCCATGCTGGGAACCTCGTACATCGCCACCGGCCGCCTCGTGTGGGACGCCCTGTGGCTTGCCGTCCCGGTGGGGCTGATTACCGTTGCCATCCTTCATGCCAACAACGTACGCGACATCGAGACCGACCAGCGTGCCGGCATCAGGACGTTCCCCATGCTGACGGGGCGCGCATTCGGCGTGCGGCTCTATGCCTTCGAGGTGCTCTTCCCCTACCTCTGGCTGGTGGCCCTGGTGCTGACGGATGTGGGCACCGGATGGCTGCTCACGGGACTGCTGGCCCTGCCCGTCGCGGTTGCAAACGTGAGGATGATCTGGGGCCGTCACAAGCAGGCTGCGGCCTACAGCACTCTCGACGAGAAGACGGCCCAACTGCAATTGCTCTTCAGCCTCCTGCTGATTGTCGGCATGACGCTTTCGGTGTATCTGTAAGAAGTAAAGAAGTTAAGGAGTTAAGGAGTCAAGAAGTTAAGGAGTTAAGGAGTTAAGAAGTAAGCCGTATGAAACGTCTGTATGTTGCGCTCGCGGTGGCCCTGTGCCTGTGGTTCGTGATGTTCTCCCCGTGGACTTCGCCGCTCGTCGACTTCTGGACGGCGATGACCCTCTCGGCCTTGGTGCTCACCGGTCTGGCCTGCGCCTTCGGGGGCAAGCCGCCCGTGAAGCCGGGCCTCACGGAGATAGGCCTGGGTGCAGCGATTGCCGTGCTGCTGTGGATGGTCTTCTGGGTGGGCGACAAAGCCTCCCAACTGCTGTTCGCGTTTGCCCGTCCGCAGGTCGACCTCATCTATGGCATGAAGTCGGGCCACAGCCCTCTCTGCATCTCCCTCCTGCTGCTCTGCATCATTGGTCCGGCTGAGGAAATCTTCTGGCGCGGCTACGTGCAACGTACATTCAGCCAGCGCTTCACGCCCGACCTTGGGTTCCTGCTTGCCACCGCTTGCTACACGCTGGTGCACCTGCCTTCGATGAACTTCATGCTCATCATGGCGGCTATGGTGTGCGGGCTGGCCTGGGGCGCGCTCTATCGCCTGATACCCCAGCACTTCACAGCCATCGTGGTCAGCCACGCCCTGTGGGACGCAGCCGCCTTCGTCTGGTTTCCGTTTTAATTCGGAGATATTCTCCAGTTCGCCCCTGTGAACTATGAAATCGCGGCCAGCAGCGTGGCGATGCGCGCTCCCGTGCGCTCGGTGACGGGCACCAGGGGCAGGCGCAGGCGATTCTCGATGCGTCCCATCGTGTTGAGCGCCGACTTCACACCGGCCGGATTGCCGTCGATGAACATCAGGCTGTAGAGTTCGAACAGTTCGTCGTTGATGATGGTGGCCTCGGCCAGGCGTCCCTCCTGCATCAGATGGACCATCTCGCCGAAACGCTGCGGAATGGCATTTCCCACGACACTGATGATGCCCACGCCACCGGCCTTCATGATGGACAGCGTCAGGCTGTCGTCGCCCGATAAGACGTCGAATCCCTGGGGCTTCTTTTCCAGGATTTCCTTTATCTGGTCGAGTTTGCCACTGGCCTCCTTAATGGCTACGATGTTGTCGAAGTCGTGCGCCAGTCGCAGGGTGGTGTCGGCAGTCATGTTCACGCCGGTCCGTCCGGGTACGTTGTACAGCACCAGAGGTAGCGGACTGGCCTCGGACAGGGCCCGGTAGTGCTGATACAGTCCCTCCTGCGTGGGCTTGTTGTACATGGGGCACACGCTCAGTATGCCGTCGATGCCCGTCCAGTCGGTTTGCTTGAATTCCTCAACCACGGCTGCCGTATTGTTGCCACCGCACCCTATCAGCAGGGACACGCGGCCACGCACGTGCTTCACCACGCGCTCTTTTATCGTCTGCCGTTCGTCTGCCGTCAGGCATGGCGTCTCGGCTGTCGTGCCCAGTACGCACAGGAAGTCGGCACCGGCCTTTATCTGGTAGTCGACCAGCGACAGAAGTGCGTCGTAGTCTACCGTCCCATCTGCCCGGAAGGGTGTTATCAGGGCAATACCCAAGCCCCGGAATTTATGCTCTTTCATACCTTAAATATATAGTTATTCTATCATGCTTAGGAATTCGTCCTCGCCGACGATGCGAATGCCCAACTTCTGGGCTTTCTCCAGTTTTGCCGGTCCCATGTTCTCGCCAGCCAGGATAAAACTGGTCTTTGCCGAGATGCTACCCACGTTCTTGCCACCGTGTCGTTCGATGAGAGCCTTGTATTCGTCGCGACTGTGGTGGGCAAACACGCCGCTGATGACGATGCTCTGGCCCTGCAGGGTGTCGCTGTGTTGACTGAGTTCCTCCTCCGACAGTTCCATCTGCACGCCATAGGAGCGCAGACGGTCCACGAACCACTGGTTCTGGGCGTTCTGGAACCACGACTGGATGCTCTGGGCAATGACTTCGCCGATGCCGTTCACCTGCAGCAGTTCGTCCATCGAGGCCTCGGCCAGACGGTCTATCGACTTGAAGTAGCGGGCCAGCGTCTTGGCTGCCGTCTCGCCCACGAACCGTATGCCCAAGGCATAGAGCACACGTTCGAAGGGTACCTGGGTGCTTTGCTGTATGCCCTGCAGTATCTTGCTGGCGCTCTTGTCCTTCTGTCCGCGCGCACCGCTTATCTGGTCGCGGCGTATCTCATACAGGTCGGCCGGGTCACGGATGATGCCTCGGCGGAAGTATTCGGCAACGGTCTCGGGGCCCAGCGAGTCGATGTTCATGGCCTTGCGGCTGATGAAGTGCTCGATGCGTCCCTTCAGTTGGGGCGGGCACGACGTGTCGTTGGGACAGTAGTGAGCGGCCTCGCCTTCGTAGCGGACAAGCGGTGTGCCGCATTCCGGACAGCGGGTGATGAACTCGACGCGCGGCCCCAGGTTCTCGTCGCGAGCCTCCACGTCGACGTCCACGATTTTAGGGATTATCTCCCCACCCTTCTCCACGAACACGTGGTCGCCCAGGTGCAGGTCGAACTTGCGGATGAAGTCTTCGTTGTTCAGCGTGGCCCGTCGCACCACGGTGCCCGAGAGTTGTATGGGGTCCATGTTGGCCACGGGTGTGATGGCTCCCGTCCGGCCCACCTGAAAGGTGACTTCACGCAGAATGGTGCTTTGCCGCTCGGCCATGAACTTGTAGGCTATGGCCCAACGTGGGCTCTTGGCCGTCAGTCCTAGGCTGCGTTGCTGGGCCAAGGAGTTCACCTTCAAGACGATGCCGTCCGTGGCCACAGGCAGGTTCTTGCGCTCCACGTCCCAATAGTCGATGTAGTCGTATATCTCCTGCAAGGTGTTCACCAGCCGCATCTGGGGACCTATCTTGAATCCCCACCGGCGGGCCTCTTGCAGGTTGTCGTAGTGGCTCTCGCCCGGTATGTCGTCGCCGAGCAGATAATAGAGGTAGGCATCCAGCCTGCGTTGTGCCACCACGGCGGAGTTCTTGCTCTTCAGCGTGCCGCTGGCAGCATTGCGCGGATTGGCAAACAGCGGTTCCTCGGCCTCGGCGCGCTCGCGGTTCAGGGCTTCGAAACTCTCCCAGGGCATCAGCACCTCGCCGCGAATCTCAAACTCGTCGGGACAGTTCGCCTCTGGCGGCAGGATGAGTGGGATGCTGCGTATGGTGCGCACGTTCTCCGTCACGTCGTCGCCCTGCACACCGTCGCCTCGCGTGACGGCCTGCTCCAGACGTCCGTTTCTGTAATGAAGCGAGATGCTCAGTCCGTCGAACTTCATCTCGCAACAAACCTGGAACGACTGACCCGAAAGACCTTCCGAGACACGTTCGTACCACTCGCGCACTTCGTCGCGGTTGTACGTATTGGCCAGCGAGAGCATGGGACGCCGGTGGACAACCTGCCGGAACTCGTGGCTGAGGTCGCTGCCCACGCGCTGTGTCGGGCTGTTGGGGTCGGCCAGTTCGGGATGCCTCTGTTCGAGGTCTTGCAACTCGCGCATTAACTGGTCAAACTCGAAATCGCTGATCTCGGGTTGGTTCAACACATAGTACGCATGATTGTGCCTATGCAGTTCCGCTCTCAGTTGCTCTATCCGTTGCCGTTCGTCCATAATCCCTACTCTCTAATCCCTAATCCCTAATCTCTACTCCCTAATCCCTAATCCCATCACTGCTGTTGCAACTTCTCCATGTTCTCGTTGGCCACGCGCAGATACTCCTTCACATACGGATGATTGAGGAAGTACGACGGAGCCCCCACCAGCAGCGCCTCAATCTGCGGCGTCAGCACGGGATAGGCCAGTTCCGACGTCATAATCATGAAGACGCCCGGCCCCAGCACGTTAGTGTAGTTCTGCCGGATGAAGTTGCTCACCAATTGGTCGCTCTGGAAGTTCAGGTCGCGTGCTGCGGTGCGCAGGCGGGCCATCACTTCTTCGTGGTCCATGCCGTCCATCACCATGCGGCCTTCCATGCGTGGAAGTTCGGCCAATTGATTGTCAATTTGTGTCTTACGTCGGATGAAACTGTACAGCGAGTCGTTCAGCGGACTGCCCGAGACGCTCTGCGACATCTCGTCAATCTTCAGCGACACGCCCTCGCCCTCCAGCACGATGGGCATCAGGCTCTGGTTGCCCAGGAACAGGTTGGCCATCACCGTACTGTCCACATTCCCGCGAAACGAGAACTTGCCGTGCATGACGTTGCACGAGTCAATCGTCCGAAGGTCCTGGTTGTCGTAGACCTTCAGGTAAAGCATCTTGCCCTCCATCCCATGCACCGTCGTCGAACCGTCCACCAGGTAGTGGTCGGCACACGATGCGAACAGGCAGGCACACACGAGAGTTGCTATTGTATATGCGTGTTTCATCTTTCTTTCTCCAGTTCATTGGGTATGCGCAGGGCCGTATACAACTGAATCACAGCCCCGATGAGCAGGCAGACGACCCACTCGTTGTGCCGTACGGCGTTGTAGCGGAAAAACGTCTGGCCCGCCATAGCCACAGCCGCCAACACCAGCATGGCTGCGCCGAACAACTGCTGACGACGCAGGCGGGCAACGACGAAATTGCGGCCCTCGTAGACCGTGCGCAACTGCATGGCGGCAAACAGCACGGCACCAAAGGCGAAGACCACACTGGCCACCTGCCCATTAATAAGGAATGCCGCTGCACCGGCCACCATCAGCAGGGCACCGATGCGGAACAGCAGGTTCTCAGTCCTCGACAGCGGTCTCATCCGTCTCCGTCTTTTCCGGTTCCTTCTGCGCGTCCATCACCACGTACACGTCCTCGTCGGGGTACTTCATGAAGTACTGCTCGCGAGCCACACGCACCACGGCGTCCCGGCTCGTCTGCAGGTCGTTCAGTGCCCGCGTGTCGTTCTCGTAACGATTCTGGTAACGCATCATTTCAGCACGCAAGGCGCTGATTTCCTGGTTCCTCAGATAGCGGTTGTAGAAACTGTCTTCATCCACGAAACCTATCATCACCGTGAAGAACACGGCCACGACGATGAACTTGTGGCGGCGGATAAAATCCCAAAACGAATATATTCTGCTCATAGGCTACGCTTTTTCGCTGCAAAGATAATACAAAGTGCTTGAAGTTCAAAATAATTTCGACAACGAATTCAACGAATTTGACGAAATCAATGCATTTTCAACGCAAGCGGGGATTCGTCTGATTCGTTCAATCCGTTGTCGCCTACTCCTGTCGCACCCCCGAAATTGGGGGGCAGTGGGGATTAGTATTCCATCACAGCGGGCAGTTCCTTGGCCTGCTCCACCATCTTCTCCACCTCGCTCACAGCGGGCACGCGGCGCACCAGGTGCTTCTGCTCGTTCACCTCCTCCAGTTTGGCCTGCAGGTTGGCGGGCACGCGGTGCTTCAGTTCCTTCACGGTGTCCACGCCGGCAGCCTCCAGCAGTTCGCTGAACTGAGGACCTACGCCGTTGATACGCATCAGGTCGCAGTGGTTGGTCCACGTCAGGATGAGTTTGGGCGAAATGCCCGTGGCCTCAGCCAGAGCGGCACGTCCGGCGGGCTTGGCACACTTCTCCAGCAGGGCGTCGGTGCTCTCCACACCTGCGGCAATCAGTTTCTCGGCATACACGGCACCAATGCCTTCCACATCAACAATCTTGTAGTTCATAGCATACGTCTTAAGGGTTAAACAATCGGTTGACGCTACGAAGTTACAAAAAAAAGAAATCCCCTCCAAGGCTTTGGCGGGGATTTTCTCTCTTTTTCGAGTGTGTCTTCCTTTATGCTTCGGGCATGACGCTCACGGTGGAGCGGTCGCGGCGACCCTTCTTGAAGACGACAACGCCGTCAGTCAGGGCATACAGGGTATTGTCCTTACCCTCGGCCACGTTCAGGCCTGCATAGTGGCGGTTGCCGCGCTGGCGAACAATGATGTTGCCGGCCACGCACTTCTCACCACCGAAAATCTTAACACCTAATCTTTGGGCTGCACTCTCGCGGCCGTTCTTCGAACTACCTACACCTTTTTTATGTGCCATACGTTTGTCCTCCTAATTAATTGTTAAGCAATAACTTCCTTGATAGACAGTTCTGTGAACTGCTGACGATGGCCGTTCAACTTGCGGTAGCCCTTGCGGCGCTTCTTGTGGAACACCAGCACCTTGTCGCCCTTTACCAGGGGAGTAACTACCTCGGCTACAACCTTGGCGCCCTCAATCTCGGGAGCACCTACGGTGATGGCACCGTCGTTGTCTACCAACAACACTCTCTCAAACTCAACAGTCTGGCCAGCCTCTGCGCCCACGATGTGGTGTACGAACAGTTTCTTGCCGGCTTCCGTGCGGAACTGTTGACCGTTAATCTCTACGATTGCGTACATTTGTTTTGTTTGTTATTTAACGGGTTTCACCGGGAGGCGAGGCTATCGCGTAGCCCACTTTTCCGAGCCCCTTCGGCATAAATCGGGTGCAAAGATACAAAAACTCCGGCACACGGCCAAACTTTTCGCCAAGTTTTTCATCCCCCTCGTCGTGTAAGGCCATAGTTTATAAGGACGCGCTCGTGCACGTGCGTACGCACACATCGCGCACGCCTTGGCAGAAGATTAGTAATCTTATTGGCGAAAGATTAGTAACCTTATGCCCGTAAGATTAGTAATCTTATCGGTGAAACATCAGTATAAATTCGTATGTACCCCTAATGGCCTTTAAGCCTGTCGCGACTTCGCTTTTTCTATTTTCAACCTGATTGATGAACGCTACTATTTCACCGTAGTAACCCTGAGTATAGACTTGGTTGCTCGCCAGTATGGGCGTGAAGTTGTTGCGCTTGAAGAGAATTTCTTTTGTTTCGCGATGGATACGCAGTTTCTCTATTGGGACACCGAAGACGCTGGAGGACGTGGGCGTAAAGATAAGTTCTTCCATTTGCGAGAGAATGTAGATGCCGGACTTTGTGCATACTTTCAGCGTTTCTTCGGCAGAAGTCCATGTGTAAGAGGTAGAGAGTTCAAGTGTGCCGACGATGTGCGGATGCTGGAGCATGAGAATGTAAGAGTCTTTGGCGACTCGTCGGCAGGCGAGGATTTCGGGCTTGCCGAATAGGGAGCAATCGAGGTCAAGGGGAGGGATGTAGAGGTCGAGCAGGGCATCACCCTCTGGGTAGGCACCTGTTAGATAGTGCAGGTCGTAGCTGATAAGAAGTTCTTTGCTGAGTCGTTCCTTCAGCAGTTGTACGGCTGGGGCATAACGTTTCTGCAATCCTACCATTGCGACGGGCGAGCCGTGGAGTCGCTGTAGGTCTATCAGTTGATCAAGTTCTTCTAATGACTGACAGGGCGGCTTCTCAATGAATAGCGACTTCCCGCTGCGAAGGACTTGCGAGGCAATAGAGAAATGAGACGACGGGGAGGCTGAGACGAATACGCCTTTGACATCGCTATCGCTTAGAATCTCACAAAGCGAGGTCGTGGCTTTCACACCAGGAAACTTCTGCTCTATCAGTCGGGCTTTTCTTTCCGACGTAACGCAGATGCATTTCAGCGGTACACCGAGGTAATGAAGAACGGGATAGAGATTAGTCAGCGAGTGCTGGCCCATGCCCACGAAGGCATATTGATATTGGTACGTTTGGCGTAGGAACTGCTCCGTTCGCATCCGCTTATAACGGTTGATAAGTGCCTGTATCATAGACAAATTCGTTTAATTTGTTCAATTCGTTGTTTCTTTATAAATTCTTTATAAGTCTTTTTCGGGTCTGCCGTCCATTGGTACGGGCCATAGAACTTCTCAATGAGCCACTTGGGCAGCAA
>JAFSXQ010000050.1 GCA_017444005.1 Bacteroidaceae bacterium
CGTGCCGGCCGCTCAGGAAGCGGAGGTTGCGCAGGTTCACGGCCGAGTTCGCCTCGACGAAGGCCTCCACGATGTCCTGCTGCTGCCGGATGACGGAGGTCTGCCGGTAGAAGTACTGCGCGCTCCGGCCTTTCCGTTTGTTGAATCCCTTTTCCATCTGCCGGGATATCAGCAGCATGGTGCCATCGTAGGCCGTCACCGTCACCTCCGACAGCGTGCCGGGCAGCATCCGCATCTTGATGGTCTCCGGCAGTTGGTCGGCCCTGATGTAGACAGTCCGCCGGCCTACGCAGGTCAGCCGGATGGTGTCGGAGGCATGTGCCCTGATGCTGAATTCGCCGTCGAAGTTCGTCAGCGTCGTGTTGTCGGCGGCGACGTACACGCCCACCATCGCCAGCGGCTCGCCCGATTCGGCATCCAGCACCTCTGCCGCACAACTTATGATGGAGTCAACAGCGGTGTAATCCATGGCCTCCAAGGCCGAAGTCTTGTCCAGCCAAAGGAATGCTGCAACCAGAACGAGGAAGGCGCGTCTCAAGACTTTTTACGTTATTTGCCTAAGATGATGTTTACAAGGGTCGTGACGTCGGCAACGGTTATGCTGCTGTCCTCATTTACGTCAGCCCAACTGGAGTTGTATTCCTCGCTTTCCCTTCCTAAGATGATGTTTACAAGGGTCGTGACGTCGGCAATCGAGACGTTGTTGTCGCCGTTGACATCCCCTTTCCGATGTAGCACGACATTGTCGAACCCGATGATTTTCTCTGTGCCGTTGTAGTTGTGCAAGGCTGTGAGCCGGATGGTGGTGCTGGCCTGTCCGTCGCTCTGGAACTGCAGGCTCATGTGCTGCCAGGCCTCTTTGTTCTCCACCGTGGGGGCCTGTACGGTGGGGCCGTCCTCGGTCGTTGCGCTCAGGTAGGCATCGCCTCCGAGGCCTGACTTCCAGACATCGCACTCCAGGGTGTAGCGCCCCTCGGGCAGTCGCAACTCCTGAGAGAGGGTGAGCGTCGGCGTGCCCCAATTCTGGCGCACCCAGTAGGTCTGGTTGCCGTTGGTGGATGGCTTGGCCAGCGAACCGAAGAAGCGGTCGAAGTAGAAGTCGCCCGACTTGAGTGCCGTGATGTCGTTTTCGTTGCCATCCGTGCGCTCCACAGTCCAGCCTTCAGGCTCATAGATGGCGCGGTCGCTGGAGACGCCGCTGCCCTGCTGCACAACGTATGTCCCCTCAAAGTTGCCATTCGCCAACTCTGAGGGCAGATTAGGGTTTGAAATTTTCAGGTTCTCGGTCAGCAGTTGCACGGTCATTGGCGAGGCCACGCCTTGGTAGGTGTATGCGGTAGTGCAGGTATGATAGAGGGTTTCGTCCTGCAGATACGATAGGACGAGGTCGCTCTCCTGCATGTCCTCAATCTCTGCAACCTGATCTACGAGCCCGTTGCGATAGATGATGAGCCGATGGCCGTCGTAGGTCAGGACAAGTTTCAGTTTCTTCAGTTTAGTGGGATGATTGTCACCGCTGGTGCCCGTGCTTCCGTTGGCCCAGTCGTCGCTGGTGTATAAGGCGTTTTGGCTGGTGTATTGCTTATCGAAGACCACGTAGGGGTGTTTCGTGCTGGCATTGATGCGATATTGCAGTCCATTGGACAGACGGAACAGCGTGCCCTCGTATTTGTCTTGATTCAGGATGAATCCCATCACCAAGGTTTTGCCTAGCCCAAATTTGATACCGTCGGTCTGCTTGGTTTCCATATCCTCTAGGGTCAGCGGTTCCTGCCACTCATGGTCGCACAGGATGCTGGTCGGGTAGCCCAGGGGATAGTTCTTGTTCACCATCCAATAGTAGTAGTCGCCCTGCATCCAGGCCAGGCGCAACTTCGCGCTCTTCGAACCCGGGATGACAAACGGGCGGGCGTTGTTTTTGGGCGAATTCATCGTGATTTGTTGGCTCTGGGCCACCTTGCCCGCATCGTCGATGGTGTACTTCCATATCTCGTACACGCCGTCTTTGTTGTACGTTCCGTCCTTGGTGGGAATGGACAGGTAGAGGTCGTTGATGTTGTCGGGGTCCAGAGCCATGCCGCCCGAGTAGCAGCGCTCCGTCTGGTTCCAGTTCTGGTGGAAGGCATGTCCGGCATACTGCACCCAGGTGCGTCGCCACTCCGTGCCCGTCCAGCGGGCGTACCAGTAGACGTGGCTGGTCTTGGCATCGTCGATGTGGGGGTAGGCGATGACGGGCCGTTCCTCCCTGTCCAGGGCTATCTGCCACACCCAGTTGCGGATGTTGGCCGAGTTGTCAACGATGGTCTTGGGATAGGACGAGGCGTAGGCGTCGGTCTTGCTGACATTGAACACGCCGTCGGCCACCTTCTTCAGTTCCTTGCCGTTCAGGTCGCGCAGGATGGGGCCGTTGCCCTTGTTGATGTCTATCACATTGAAGTAGAGCCAGTCGGGCATTTCGTTGTCGGGGTGGCCGGTGGTGTAGGCCAGGTAAATCTTGTCCTTGCCGTTCGACTGGTACTTGGCGTAGGGGCGTGCGCCGGTGGACTGCACAATCTGCTTGGGACCGAAGTCGAACCGGCAGTTGTCGTCGGCGTCGGGCATGGTCAGGCGGGCCAGGGTGGGGTGCCAGTTGATGCCGCGCCAGCAGAGGTAGATGTGCTCCGGGTCGTCGGAGAGGATGAAGGGCGAGGGATAGGTCGTGTTGTTGGCCGTTGCCAGGTACTTCTCTTCGCCCAGTGCCGTGATGTCGCCCGGCCGGCGGCTGATGCGGTACCAGATTTTCGCCTCGTCGGTGTGGCGCGTGTAGAATATCATCACGCGCTCGTCGGGCAGGACGATGAACGTCGGGTTGTTGTGGTCGTCGGGCTGGAAGCAGGAGCGCACCAGCACGTCGGTCTTCCGGCCCGAGAGCCAGTCGTACTGTGTGGCCTTGACATTGCCGTGCACGTCGATATACCCGATGTACGTGGCGTTGATGGTTCCGGCCGGGTTCTCGTAGTGCAGGGCACGCGGGTCGGCAAACCAGCACCAGGCGCCCTCCTGGGCTACGACGTTACTCGTGAAAGACTCAGCGGCCATTCCCGTCCACGAACAGACGGCCACAATCAGGGCTAAAAACAATTTTTTCATGGTTACAATATTAGTTTATGCCTGCAAAGATACGGATATTTCGTCACAAAATCGTAACTTTGCAGCACAAAATGTTGTTTATGATGAAACGTATCCTCTTTTTCCTCTGCTTTCTTCCTCTGCTCTCGGCGGCACAGGAACTTCCCACCACCCTCGGCGCCTGGGCCGACCGCCTCAAACTCTTCGGCGAGAAACTGCCGCAGGAGGAGGTGTTCGTGCACATGGACAACACCTGCTACTACCTGGGCGACACCCTCTACTTCAAGGCCTACACATGGCTCTCCGACGAACGGCCTTCGACGCTGAGCCGCCTGCTCTACGTAGAACTGCTTAACGACGACGGCTATCTGGTGGAGCGGCAGAAGGTGGAACTGACCGGCGGACAGGGCCACGGCTCCTTCGTCCTGCCCGACTCGCTCTACGGCGGTTACTACGAACTGCGGGCCTACACCCGCTGGCAACTCAACTGGGGACGCACGGAGCACCCCCATACCAGCCAGGCCGAGGAGTGGTTCTTCTCGAAGGAACTGGCCCGGGACTACTATCGCGACTACGAGAAACTCTACAGCCGCGTCTTTCCCGTCTACGACAAACCTCGCGAGGCCGGCGACTATGCCCAGGAGATGACCCTCCGCCCCATGCAGCGCCTGGTGGCGCAGGACGAACAGAAGCCGCGGGCCGTGCTGACGTTCTATCCCGAAGGCGGCAACCTGGTCAGCGGCGTGCCCAACCGCGTGGCCTTCGAGGCCAACGACGAGAACGGGAAGCACCTGACCGGGAGCCTCTCCCTGACCCTCACCGAAGGGAAGGGAACCCTGAAGGCGGAAACCCAGAGCCGCGGCCGCGGCAGTTTCATCCTCGACGGGACGGTCGGAAAATGCACCTTCGAGTGGGAGGGCGGCACTCAGGAATTCAGTCTGCCGCAGGCCGTTGAGGACGGCGTGGCCATGCAGGCAACGGTGGAGACGGACGGCGTGCACATCCACTTGCACACCCACGGCACGGCCTCGCGCGAGGCGCTGGGCCTGACAGCCTCGTGCCACGGCGTGCAGAAGGACTTCCAGGAACTGGGCCAGGGCACCACGCTCTCGGCCCTCGTGCCCCTGTCGAAGTTGCCCACCGGCACCGTCCAACTCACCGTGTTCAACGCCGAGGGCCGCATCTATGCCGACCGCCTCGTCTTCGTGCGCCAGCCCGGCTTCCAGCCCCAGAGCATCGCCTTCACGGGCATCAAGGACCAGTACGAGCCCTACGAACCCGTCACCCTCAGCCTTCAGTGCTCGACGGTTTCCCCGTCGAGTATCAGTCTCGCCGTTCGCGACGCGGCCCACAGCGACTACACCTTCGACACGGCCAACATCCTCACCGAGATGCTGCTCTCCAGCCAGATACGCGGCTTCGTGGAGCATCCGCAGTACTTCTTCGAGGCCGACGACCCGGAGCACCGCACGGCGCTCGACCTCCTGCTCCTGGTTCAGGGCTGGCGGCGCTATTCGTGGCACGAGATGGCCACGCCCGGAGCCTTCGCCCTCAGCCAGCCCTACGAGCGCACCGAGGTCATCACCGGACAGGTGATGCCCTACCTGGCCGAGGAACAGGAAGACCTCCTGTCGCGCACCTCGTTCATCGACACGTTCGTCAACGGCGAGAACAGCGCCGGGACGCCCATGAACGAGCGCCCCGCCGAGCCCGGCCTCGTCACCCTGGCCGAGAAGAACGTCGTGCGTCTGTTCTCCGACCCGCACGAGGCCACCAGCGCCCTGACCGCCCTCTGGGGCCATCTGCACGAGACGAACGCCCCTGCCCGCTACGGGCGCACCACCAGTGCGGAAGGGGGGAGCCTGAAGGGCGAGGTGCTCATGCACGCCGAGTTCGTACAGCCCGGCGTCAGGAACGGCATCGTGCAGGGCGACATGCAGACCTTCTCGGGCGGCCAGTTCAGGATAGAGGCCCCGCGCTTCTATCAGGCCTGCCACTTCTCCCTGGCCGCCTCCGACACGACGAAGTGGAAGCCCGGCGTGCAGCACTCCTGGGTGGCCGTCAACGAGGACAGCCAGGGCCGCCTCAACTATCCCGAGTTCTACGTCCGCCTCAACACCGTCTTCCCCCGCTTCCCCCGTCCCTACGATTTCTACCAGACGGTCCTTCCCAAGTTGCGTCCCATGCGCAGGGCCGGGACGGGTCACATGCCCACACTGGGCGAGATGCAGGGCACGCTGGACGAAATCGTCGTCCGTGCCCGCCACACCGTCATGCGCAAGTTCGATGCCACGAAGCCTGCCTTCGTGCTCGATGTCCAGGATGCCCTGAACCAGGTCATCGACGCCGGCCTCTGTCCGGGCTACTACACCGGGGCCCGGCGCTTCGTCGACGACGTGGCCCGCACCTTCGTGGGCGACATGGGCCTGGAGCGGGCCTACCTCGTGGAGACGCGCACCAATTCCGAACTCGTCAGCACCAACGTCCAA
>JAFSXQ010000051.1 GCA_017444005.1 Bacteroidaceae bacterium
AGACCGCCGGGGTTCACCATCACGCGCACCTCCGGCCTGTCGATGTCGGCCCGCGACCGGTAGCGGTCGGCCTCACTGGCGCGGCAGAGGATGGTCTTGCCGTTGCACAGGTAGCCGTCGCTCATCAGCATCGTCTCCCGCCGTGCGTCGGTGATGGTGATGCCGCCGATGGCCAGGTCGAACATCTGCGGCTCGGCCAGCACGTCGGCAGTCAGCGTCGGCCACGAGGTCTGCACGAACGCGATGCTGACGCCTATCCGCTCCGCAATCTTCCCGGCCACCTCGATGCCGAAGCCCCAGTAGTTGCCGTCGGCCTCCCGGTACGACAGCGGCCGGTAGTCGCCCGTAGTCCCCACGAGCAGCGTGCCGCGCTCCGCAATGCGCTCGATGGTCGGCTGCCCCGTCGACGAATTGTCGTCATTCGCACAGGCTTGCAGTGTCATTGCGCCGCATAGTGTCAGGATGGCGGCGAGCATCCAAAGTCTTGTCTGTTTCATACGTTCTCCTTGTTTTGCCTGCAAAGGTACGAAAATCCCTTATATGCGTATAATAAAGAGGTATGTCAATTTGGGACAAAGCCAAATTGACATACCTACAATGCCTGTATAAGAACGTTCTCCTAGGGGTTTTGCAGCCCTTGGCGGTACTCTGTGGGCGTCATGCCGTACTGGTCGACGAAGAGGCGGCGGAGGTTGCGGGGCGAGAGGCCGACCTCCTCGGCTATGGCATTGACGGTCTTGTCGGGTTCCGCGGCCAAGAGGCGGCAGGCTTCGGAAAGGCGGATGCGGTTGATGTAGGTGGGGAACGACTGGCCGTTGGCGTAGTCGGTCAACAACTGGTTGAGCACTTCGCGACGCAGGTTGAAGTGATCGCAGGCATCCTGGCGCTGAAAGGTGGGATTAGCATAGAGACGCTCGGAGCGGATGGCGGAGTCGAGGTTGGTGAAGAGTTGCCTGTTATCAGAGGATTCGGGCGAGGGTCTGTTCTGCTCTTCTATAAGTTTTGCCAGCACGTGGTTCTTCTTGCGAATCTTCAGGTTCTGGTAGAGGAGCAGGGCCGCAAAGACGAGGATGAGCAGGAGGCCCAGGGCGGAGGCAATGGCCACGAAGGTCATCATGCGGCTACGGCTCTCGGCTTCCTGGCGCAACATCTGTTGCTCCAGAGCATGGTAGCGAGCGATATGTTCACTGGCGGTGGCATCGCGAACGGTGCGCTCTATTTTTTCGTAGGCTGCGGTCATGTTGCCTTTGTCGCCAAGGGCGGTATAGGCGGCGGTGATGAAGCCCTGGGCCTGAGAGCGATAGAAACAGATGTAGTCGGCACGCCGGTCGCTGGGCGGCTCGCGGTAGGTGCCGTCGTGGTACTTGTCAGGATGCTGTTCGTAGTCATCCAGCAGTTCGATGATGCGGCGTGCCAGGGGGAGTGTCTCGACATACTGCCCCCGATTGCTGAGGACGCCTATCTTCCGTTTCGAGGCAATGATGAAAGCGTCGAGTTCGTTAAAACGGAAGGGGTCGAGGCTGCCGAGTGCGCCTATCACGCTGTCGAGCCGTGCCATGCCCTGCGCCTGCTGTTCCGTATAGCAGAGCGACGCACCGAGTTCAGCCTCCGTGCGCAGCGCCTCGGTCTCGGCTCCCTGTTGGCGGCACACGCCGACGAGTTCGCGTGAGCGCTGGAGCCACGCCGTAGTGTCATTCTGCTGACGGGCTACATAGACCAGAAGTTCCAGCACGTTCTGATGAAGTCCGAGGTTGGTCTTCAGCGAGTCGTGCAGCAACAGCCGTTCGCCGATGGCCCGTGCCGAGTCGAAGTGCACGCCCATTCCCGCTTTCGCGCCTACCCGTAGCCTTTCGGGGCCTCCAAGCATCGAGTCAAGACGCTCCCCCATCTGCGACTGGCCGTAGATTCTGGCGCGGCAAAAATCGCCCCATACTTCGCTGAGATTCCCCACGATGACTGCCGAGTCGATAATCTGTAGCGCCCGCACGGGGTCGTAGTCATAGATGGCCATCGCCGCCTGTTGGGTATAGACAGTATCCTGCGGTTGCTGACTCTCCTTAACAGACTGGGGGTTCCGACCTGTGCAGGCCGCTGTCAGAATAACCAACAGAAGTACGAATAAAACAGGGTATGTGGGTGCTTTCCTTATCATAACAGCAGGGGGGTATAAAACTAACCGTAGGTGTGGACGCTGGCGCCCTGGGCAGAGGGGAGGTAGTTGATGCCCCACCAGCAAATCTGCAGCAGCACGAAACTCAGGAGCAGGAGCCAGAGGGCAGGAGGGACAAGGCGGGGACGGGAGAGGCGCAGGTGGATGTAGGTGAGGTAGGACAGCCACGTGACGGCGGCCCACGTCTCCTTCGGGTCCCACGACCAGTAGTGGCCCCAGGCCTCCTTGGCCCAGAGGGCGCCGAAGAGCATGCCGAAGGTGAGGAAGGCCTGGCCGGAGTAGACCAGGTTGTCCGCGCCCTCCAATTCATTGTCGGCAATGGGGCCCCGCCTGAACGCCAGAAGCCAGAGGGCCATGAGCATGGCGGCCCCCAGGAGGGCGTAGGCAAACATGTAGACGATGACGTGCGGAGCGAACCAGGGGCTTTGCAGGGCGGGCATCAGGGCCCGGGTGTGAATCTCCGGCCGCAGGAGGTTGACGGCGATGAAGACGGTGGCCATGAGGGTGGAAAAAGAGAGAATCCACTTATAGCGCCAGCGCACGTAGACGAGCAGGCCGGCCAAGGGCAGGAACAGGGAGTACCAGAGGCGCGTCTCGCCCATCGTGCGCAGGGGCGGGCGCTCCAGCGAGGCCCACAGCCAGAGGATGTAGGTGAGGAACACGCCGAGGCCCAGGGCCGTCAGCCAGAAGGCCGCAGCGCGGCGTCGGCGCCAGGCGGCAAAGGCTCCCGCCAGCCACAGCAAGAGGGCCGACAGGGCGAAATAGAGGAAATAGTCCCAAGCATTCATACGGCATTCTTCTCCTTTCTCCTCGCGCCAAAGAGGAACAGGCAGGCGGCCCCGGCCAGCATCATACCGATGCCCGTGTAAACGGCGGGGAGCCACGGGTCGCGCACGAGTTGCAGGATGGAGATTTCACTCTCGGCCCCGCGCTGGGTGTCATAGCCGTGCTGGTATATTTTCCAGCCCGCAACTTTGACGGGGTGGTTCACGTCCACCGTGGCGGCATAGGCGCGCCCTTCGCGGGTCAAAATCTGAATCTCGGAGGCGAAGCGCCGGGGCGATCCGTCGGCGTAGGCCTCCATGATGAAGCGCTCCAACCGTATGGCCAGGGGCAGTTCGCGGACGCGCCGCTGGTCGTCGAGCGCGCGCCATTCGGTCTGCCCCAGGGTGGTTATCATCTGGTAGCGCTGGATGTCGGCATTGCCCAGCGTAGCGGTGGTCATCGTCAGGAAGAGGCCCACGTGGTTGAGCAGGAAGGCAACGTCCTGCCAGCGGCTGTGGTGCGAGCGCCCGGCCAGCCTGTCGGCGAGACGGCGCAGGACGACGAGGCCCAGCAGCAGGGCGACGTAGGCATAGACAAGGACGAAGGGCCAGAAGGCGGTCATGTGGTCCATCCCGGTGCCGTGGGCGTCCTGTCGCATCAGCCCCATAACAATAGTTAGCGCGACGGCGGCAACCAAGGCGGGCACGGCGGCTCCGCCGGTGGCCAGGAAATGGAAGAGGCGGACGCGCCGCCGAAGGGCATGCACGGTGACAATCGTCGCGACGAAGGCCGTCAGCACGAGGGCGTTGACGGGAAAGGCAAAGGCGTCCCAAGCGACGGGACCCACCGCCCACTGGAGCAACAGCCCCACGGCGACGAGGCCGCCCACCAGGAGGAAGCCATCGAGCATAGTCAAAGGTTTATGCATAGCGGTGCAAAGATATAAAATATGTAAGGTTGTGCAAAATATTTCAGGAACTTTTCGAACTTTATTCGTATCTTTGCGTTACCTTTTGTGTCTTTTTGCATAAATAATAGTGAGAAGATGGAAGCCATGAGCGAAGAACAGTTCAACGAGATAGCCACAAGGGAACGCGGACAACTGATGAAGTCGGCCCTCGGGATGCTGGGGGACGAGGAACTGGCCGCCGATGCCGTGCAGGAGGCGCTGGTCAACCTGTGGTTGTTCCGGGACCGGATGGACACGAACCGTCCGGCCTCTCCCCTACTCTCGACCATTCTTCGCAACATCTGCCTCATGTACCTGCGCAACCGCAAAAGGAGGCAGCCGCACATCGGTCTGGAATCCATACCGCCCAGCCAATTACACATAGCGGTTACGGCAAGCGACAATCCGCAGCAGGACCTGGAAGCACGCGAGCGGGCCGAGGCTGTCCGGCAGGCGCTCGCCCGCCTGTCGCCGCCCCATCAGGCCGTGCTGCAGATGCACTACTCCGCCGGTCTGAGCATCCAGCAAATAGCCAACATTCGAAACGCGACAACTGCCGCCGTCAAACAAATGCTCCTGCGGGCCCGAACCGCCCTGAGAGCCGAAATAGAAAGGAGGAACCCATGAAACAAACCTCATTCACCGAAGACCAACTCACCGATGCCCTGCGTGCGCTGAAGGCCGACACGTCGGACGAACGCTTCCGCCTGCTCACGTCCGAGCCACCAAAAGCCCGAATCCGCCCTCTGCTGTGGTATGGCGTAGCGGCCAGTGTGGCGATGCTGATTGTAGCCGCCAGCATCTGGCAGTCGAGTTGGAGCATCCATCCCGACACGACACCCACTGCAACGACAGCCACCGTCGACGAGAACCTGTCGCAACTCGTCGGCCAGTCCATCGCTGCACAAACACAGGCCCAGCAACAGCGCACGCTGACCAACGACATCGTCAGCGAACACCTTTCCCTTGTAGAACCCTGAAACATCGCATTGCCATGAAACGAATAGTCCTGACCTTAGCCTTGCTTATCGGCGTAGTCCTGCTTTCAAATTCCAATTTTCAAATTTCAACGCTCCATGCCCAATGCCCCCTGTTCCGCATGAAGGCGATGCTGGAGGAACACTGCCCCCGGTTCACCACCGACACCACCTCGCTTCACGCCCACATGCGGAGCGACAACGGACGCGAGTACACCATCAACTACCGCGCCCTGCGCATGGAGGCCCCGCGCCGTGCAGTACCGGCCCACGTCATCCGCCAACTGCAGACGCAGGTCGGCGCCAGCATGAAGGTGGCCACCCGTGCCAACCACTACGAAGTGCACGAGGACGGGCGCGACACCGTCAGTTACACGCTCTCGCACGGCAACCTGCGTGCCCTGCTCCGCTCGCCGCAGCCCAACGCCGTGCAGCGCGACACCATCTGGAGTGCCTCGCTAGTGCTCACCCGCGACTCCGTCCGCTTCCTCTCCCTCTCCACCTGGAACGCCCGCATCAAGAACAAATAAATCCGCCTTCACCATGCAAAAAACAATCCTATTCCTCGCATTGTGCCTGGCCACAATGGTGGCAGGCGGACAGAACGATGACACGTTCGACACCTTCGTCATCACCCCCGACACCTCCCGAAGGGAGCCCATGCCCACCACCCTCGACGGATGGGCACGCCGACTGAACACCTTCGCCCACTACGTGCCCCAGGAGAAGGTTTACGTCCACATGGACAACACGTGCTACTTCCTGGGCGACACCATCTGGTACGCCGCCTACACCCGCCGCACCGACAAGGACGTGCCCAGCCGCATCAGCCGCGTCATGTACGTCGAACTGTTCAACCAGGACGGTTACCTCGTGGAACGTCAGATACTGAAGATGAAGGACGGCAAGAGTTGGGGCAACTTCGCCCTGCCTGACACCCTGTACAGCGGCTACTACGAACTGCGCGCCTACACCCGCTGGCAACTCAACTGGGGCCAGTACGAGCACGAGCACACCTACTCCGAGGAGGAACTCTTCTACACGATGGCTATGGCCAAGGAGTACTTCCGCGACTACGACAAACTCTACTCGCGCGTCTTTCCCGTCTACGACAAGCCTAAGGAACCGGGCATCTACAGCCACGACATGACACTGCGTCCCCTGCGCCGCTACTTCAAGGACGAGATTCCCCGTCCCAAGTTCCACCTCACGCTCTATCCCGAAGGAGGTACACTGGTGGCCGACGCCCCATGCCGCATGGCCTTCGAGGTCAGCAATGCCGAGGGCGAGACGGCCACGGGCCGCTGCGTAGTGGTGGACAGCCGCAAGCAGACCGTGGCCCAGGCGCCGGCCGTCAATCGGGGGCGTGGCCTGCTGCAGTTCACCCCCCGGTTGGGCGAGTCGTATCAGGCCCTGTTCTACTCCGACTCGATTAATAGCAAGGGCGACACCGTCATCGTCCGGACCCGGCTCGACAACATTCCCACCGAAGGCATCTCCACCATGCTCAACCTCACCGGCGAAGCCCTCAACCTGGAGGTGAACGCCCGAGGCGCGATGGCTCGAACACAGTTCGGCTACACCATCACCCACGAGGGCATCGTGGAGGAGTTCGGCCACCTCGAAGGCAGTCGCTCCACCGTCACCATCCCGCGCAGTTCCCTTCGTCCGGGTGTCAACCAGATGACGCTCTTCGATGCCGAAGGCCGCATCTATGCCGACCGTCTGTTCTTCGTCTCCTCGCCCGGCCTCACGCGTCCCACCGTCGTGGTCAGCAGTGCGAAGAACGAATACGAACCATACGAGAAGATTGTTCTGGATGTAAAGAGTCGAATGTCAAATGTAAATGCTCCATCCTCCATTTCCCTCTCTGTCCGCGACGCAGCCCTTTCCGATCCGCTCTACGACAATGCCAGCATACAGGTCGAAATGCTACTGTCCAGCGAAATCAGAGGCTTCGTGCCCGACCCCGGCTGGTACTTCGAGAGCGACGACGAGGAGCACCGCACGGCACTGGACCTGCTGATGCTCACCCAGGGCTGGCGCCGCTTCGACTGGCGCGAGATGGCCACCCCAAGGGTCTTCATGCTCACCCACCCCGCCGAGTACAGCCAGGTGCTGGAGGGCAGCGTGCACCGCTACAGCGGCTACAGTCGGGAGGACTTCTTCGAGATGGAACAGATGATGAACCGCGACATCGAGATGATGACGGCCGAGCACCTCCCGAACAGCGAAATCGCCGAACGCCTCACCGACACCTACGGCGAGGAGGCCACCCTCCGCATGATGAGCGACAAACGCTGGCAAGAACGCTGGGACGATGCCGCCGAGCACAACCAATACAACTCGCTCGACCGCTGGCGCTACCCCAATGCACGCAGGGCCCGCCTGCCCCTTGGCTCCAGCGGCGGCATTACGTTCAGCAGCAACCGCAACGACTTCGTCTCGCAACAGGTCTACGAAGCCGGTGCCGCCACGCCACAGACCCGCCAGCGCAGCGACCGCCCCTCGTGGCAGCGCCTGATGACCGGCAGTACCCACTGGAAACACGAACCCTTCGTCCACGCAGAATTCACGAAACCCGGCTGCGAACCGCTCGTCTGCGACACCTTCACCACCAACGGACGCTTCCGACTGACATTGCCCGACATCGACGGCTACTGCCACATGTGGGTCGGTGCATCCAACAAACGCAAATGGAAGCGTGGACGCCAACCCGGCTGGACAAATCTGCAGACCGACAATCCCTATCGCGACGACAATAACTACCCCGAATACTACGTCCGGCTTTCCTTCCCTTATCCGCGATTCGTCAAGCCCTACAATTGGTACCAGTGCCACCTGGCTCCCCTGCCCGAAGAGACAAAGCAACGCCTTTCTTCCGGCGACTTTGCTATGGAAGGTCGCCTGCGCGAGGTGGTCGTGCGCAGTCGTCGTGGTGGCCTGCGCGGATTCGACGTCAATCATCCCGTCCTTGTCCTCGATGCCTACGAAGCCTTCAATGCCACCGTAGACGCCGGTTTCAACTACGGACGCTTCGGCCTCGGTTTTACCTTCGACGTCGCCCACACCTACATCAGCGACATGAACATGCACCGCCACTACGACATCGAGGAACGGCGCGACGGCTTCAACAATTCACACTTCCTGTCGCGATACATCTATAACCAGTATTACCTTCTCTCGCGCCTCGATAAAGTCAGCATCTACACCGACTATGCGCCACGCGAGGAGGGCAGTCGGCGCTACCGTCAGGATGACCAGCCCTCCGTGACGGTCAACATGCAACTGATGCCTGACGACACCCAGCGCACACACTATGTTCACCGCTACCTTCTGCTGCAGGGCTTCACCTACCCCGACCAGTTCTACCACGCCGACTACTCCCGTCGCCAGCCCTCACTGGATGAAATCGGTGACTACCGACGCACACTCTATTGGAATCCCGACCTGCGGCTCGATGCAGACGGACAGGCACACGTCACCCTTTACAACAACGCCCGCCGCACCGTCATCGAGACCTCCATAGCCGGACAGACACAGGACGGAACACTACTGTATTAGTTTAAGTTTAGTAAAGCACGTGCACACCCTCGCCGCCTGTGACAGGTCGCGAGGGCCTTTTATTATTTCATGCCGCGGGCCTTGTAGATGCGGTCCTTGGCATCGGCAATCTCCTGGAACTTGCGCTCTGCCTGCCGACGGATGTCTTCGCCCAACGATGCCACGCGATCAGGATGATTTTCGCGGGCCATGCGCTTGTAGGCTTGACGCACCTCATCGTCCGAGGCATCGGGATGTAAACCAAGGACACGATAGGCATCGTCCAACGACTGACCGCCCAATCCCAGCATCTGTTCGGCCGTACCGCCATCGAGCCCCATATTCAGGCACACCTGGCGAAGGGCTTCACGCTCCTCTGTCTGTATCTGACCGTCGGCCTTGGCTATCTCGCAGAGCATGGCAATGAGTTGCAGGCGTTGCTCCGTGGGCATGGCAAAGGCCAGTTGCTGACAAACGGCAACAATCTGGCGCATCCATCCGTCGTTGCCCATGCGCTTCTTCTCGTCGAAGAGGCGCAACAGGATTTCTTCGCCCTCACGCTCCGCATCAGCCGAGAAGTTGGTGCGAAGGAAGCGCCGGACATACTCCATCTCGGAATGCATTACACGACGGTCGGCATGGATGATATGCGCCGACAGCACCATGAGCGAGAAGAGGAAACCGTTGCGGTTGCCCTGACGGAGGTTTTCCCGCCGGGCCGAATCATCATAAGCCGCATCGCCCATGCCCGGATCGCCGGGCTGAAAGTAGTTGTCCGCGTCGAACACCGAATCCACCAATGCACCCAGCACGACACCTGCCAACATGCCCAACGGACCGCCACTGAGCAGCCCGAGGAAGCCTCCTATCCATTTACCTAAAGCCATATATTCTGTTGCATATTGATAGTTTGATTGCACAAAGATAGTAATTTATTCACAATATTTTCGTGAAATGGCAAAGAAAATGGCGATTATTTTGTATCTTTGCACACAAATACAAACTCAAGCACTCAAAATCAAGCACTCAAAAACTTAAGAACTTATAAACTCAAAAACTCATAAACTATGAAACTCGACATTACGAAAGTGACCCCGTTCGTGGGCCTGGACATCATCAATGGTTACAAGAATCGTGCCTGCGAGGCACTGAAGACGCTGGAAGACGGCACCTGCCCCGGCAACGACTTCCTCGGCTGGCTGCACCTGCCCAGCAGCATCACGCCCGAATTCCTGGCCAAAGTGAAGGCTACGGCCCAGACACTGCGCCAGGAATGCGACGCTGTGGTTGTGGCTGGCATCGGCGGTTCGTACCTGGGAGCCAAGGCCGTCATCGAGGCCCTGAGCAACAGTTTCCAATGGTTGCTGAACGACGGCAAGAATCCCGTCATCCTGTTCGCCGGCAACAACATCGGCGAGGACTACCTCTTTGAACTGACGGAATACCTGAAAGGTAAGAAGTTTGGCGTCATCAACATCTCGAAGTCCGGCACCACTACGGAGACGGCCCTGGCCTTCCGCCTGCTGAAGAAGCAGTGCGAGGAACAGCGCGGCAAGGAAACGGCCAAGAAAGTTATCGTGGCCATCACCGATGCCAAGCGCGGCGCTGCCCGCACGTGTGCCGACAAGGAGGGTTACAAATCGTTCATCATCCCCGACAACGTGGGCGGCCGTTTCTCGGTGCTCACTCCCGTGGGCCTGTTGCCCATCGCCGTTGCCGGCTTCGACATCGACCAACTGGTGCGTGGCGCACAGGACATGGAGAAGAATGCTGCGCTGGCTGCCGAATACGCCGCCACCCGCTATGCCCTGTATCAGGAGGGTAAGAAGATAGAGATTCTGGCCAACTACCAGCCCAAACTGCACTTCATGGCCGAATGGTGGAAGCAACTCTACGGCGAGAGCGAGGGTAAGGACAACAAGGGCATCTATCCCGCCAGCGTCGACCTCACCACCGACCTCCACTCCATGGGCCAGTGGATTCAGCAGGGCGAGCGCACCATCTTCGAGACCGTCATCAGCGTGGAAAGCCCCGAGCACAAACTGCTCTTCCCCAGCGACGAGGAGAACCTGGACGGGCTGAACTTCCTGGCTGGCAAGCGCGTGGACGAGGTGAACAAGATGGCCGAACTGGGCACACAGTTGGCTCACGTGGACGGCGGCGTGCCTAACATCCGCATCAGCATCGAGCGCCTGGACGCCTACAACCTGGGCCAGATGATTTACTTCTTCGAACTCGGTTGCGGCCTCTACTGCCAGTTGCTCGGTGTCAATGCCTTCAACCAGCCCGGTGTGGAGGCGTACAAGAAGAACATGTTCGCCCTCCTCGGCAAGCCCGGCTACGAAGCAGAAACCGAAGCCATCCGCAAGCGTTTGGCTTAGGATTTTCCCAAGATGCTGAAAGCAATCTTATTCGACATGGACGGCGTGCTGTTTGACAGCATGCCGAACCATGCGTACGCCTGGAGCCATGCGATGACAGACTTCGGCCTGAAGATGGAGCCGGAGGAGGTGTACATGAACGAGGGACGGACGGGCAAGGGCACCATCAACATCCTGTCGAACCGCTACTGGGGGCGCGACGCCACCGACGAGGAGGTGCAACAGATATACGACGCCAAGAGTTCGCTCTTCAACACCCTGCCCGAAGCGCAACCGATGCCGGGGGCTATGGACCTATTAAATAAGGTACGCGCGCAAGGGCTGATGCGCGTCATCGTCACGGGCAGCGCCACACATGCCCTGCTCGACCGCGTGAACGCTGCCTTCCCCGGCATTTTCTCGTCCGAACTGATGGTGACGGCCTTCGATGTACAGCACGGAAAGCCTCACCCCGAACCCTACTTGATGGGACTGAAGAAAGCGAACATCTCCGCCTCGGAGGCCATCGTTGTGGAAAATGCTCCACTGGGCATACAGGCAGCCCGCGCTGCTGGCATCTTCACCATAGCCGTCAACACCGGCCCCCTGCCCGACTCCGTACTGCTCGATGCCGGTGCCAATCTGGTCATGCCTTCCATGCCGTATCTGGCCGACCATTGGGAGGAGATTGGGAAATTGAAGAATTGAAAGGCTGATGGCTTCGCACAACGAACTTGGGAAATGGATTGCCCCAACCACATGAGTATCGTCGAGGCACACACGTTTCAGGACGCAGTCCTGGACATCGTTGCCCAGATACCCCGCGGACGAGTCACTACCTACGGCACCATCGCCACGTTGGCAGGCTGGCCCGACCACTCGCGCATGGTGGGGCACATACTCCGTTACTCGCCAGAGGCGGCCCAGTTGCCTTGCCAACGGGTGGTGAATGCCGTGGGGCGCACCGCTCCAGGCTGGTTGCAGCACCGCCCACTGCTCGAAGCCGAAGACGTGCACTTCCTGCCTAACGGGCACGTGGATATGAAAAGACACCTGTGGGAACCAGAAGGAGGGAGAAGCAGCGACAATACCGTCAAATAGGTCCGTCTGATAGGCCGACCACAGGGCGAACAAGCCTGCTAAGGAATAGCCGCCCAACAGGAGCCTCATGCCTGCATCATAAGAACCGATGATTTTTCCCACGCGTGGGAAACGCTTTTCCCATAGTATGGGACACGCCTTTCCCATACTATGGGAAAATAAACGCCGAGGCGCCGTTCTTACTCGATATGTTGTGATTCTGTAGAAATTCAGAACCGTCCCCGATTTCCTGCAAGACTTATCTTTCTTATCAATCAACACTGCAATTCGTCACTATTGTTTCACCCAAATGAGTTTGCTGACATCATAGCAACGGCGACGGGCCTCGTCGAGGATGCGAGCCTTATCGACGTCAGAGAGGGTGGCGTACGCGAACCACTTCGTCCAGTCGCCCAGATATCGGTTCAGGTTCAGTTCAGCAATCGGTGTGTTATCTACGGTCAACCGGCTGCAACTGGTCAGCAAACAAAGTATAAATGACAGGAAGGTTGTCTTTTTCATGGTACATTCGGGTTTATTTACACAAAGATACAAATAAAATAAATATTAAGGATTAGAAATTAAGAATTATTTCGTAACTTAGCCACCATGAAACGCTTATTCTGGAGCATTCTGACTGTCTTTGCCGTACTGATAGCCGTCGCCGTCGGTGCCGGCATGTACATGCTCCGTTATTCGCTGTCACCCGAAGAAGAGCGAGAGGACACGGCACGCTACTTCCGACAACTGACCGAACAGCACCCCGAAGTTGTTCCCTGGCTCGACAGCCTGCGCGCCTGCGAGGGGCTACGCGACACGTTCGTCCTCATGCCCTCGGGCGAACGGCATCATGCCTACTTCATCCGTCGTACTCCGGGGCAGCCCGTCGCCATCGTATTGCACGGTTGGCGCGACAGTGCCATAAAGTTTATGTACATCGGACGGATATACCACCAGCAGTTGGGCTACAACGTACTGCTGCCCGACCTCCATGCCCACGGTCTGAGTGAGGGCGAAGTCATCGGCATGGGCTGGAAGGAACGGCACGACGTGCTTCACTGGATGACGGTGGCGGCACAGTTGTTCCAGTCCGACGAATTTGTGGTCCACGGAGTATCGATGGGCGCTGCCACGGCTATGAACGTGAGCGGCCTGCCAATGCCCAAGGAGGTGCGCACGGTTCGCTTCGTCGAGGACTGCGGCTACACCAGCGTGTGGGATGAGTTCAGTTACGAACTGCGGGAAGAGTTCCACCTGCCCGCCTTCCCCCTGATGTACACCACCTCGCTGCTATGCCGCCTGCGCAACGGGTGGAGTTTTGGCGAGGCGTCGTCGTTGCGCCAGGTCGAAAAGTGCCGCTGGCCGATGCTCTTCATCCACGGCGACAACGACCACTTCGTGCCCTCGTGGATGGTGCACCCACTCTACGAGGCCAAGCCGGGCCGGAAGTCCCTCTGGACTCCGCACGGCACCCAACATGCGATGGCCTACGGCGACTACACCGAGGAATACATCCGACAAGTGCGCGCATTCATGCAACAGCAAACATGCAGACCATTACATGAAAAAAGTGCCCAAAAGGTAAAACTTCCCCTTAAATAGAACATATAACGAAAAAAATCTGTATATTTGCACTGGCAAATAAGCAAAAAGACGGAATAAATCACCCAAGGTATAACTAACCCCAAAATCAGAACTCAATGAAGACGCTTCGCTTTCTCCTATGCATTCTGCTCTGCGCGACCGGTATTTTGGGCGCTCGCGGCAGCGAGTATTTCTCAACTTCGGCTGACGATGCCACATACTACGGACTGAAGTTCCGCGGCGGCACCGTGTACATCTCCGAGGGCGATAAACTGGGCGACCTGCTCATCACCAAAAGTGCATTGACCACCGTATGGGCCTTCATCGGCGACGCCTCCAGTTTTAAGTTGTTGAGCCGCGACGGGCACTATGTGGGTGTGAAGAAAACTTCGTCGGACTTCTGCTACACCGTAGCCAAGGAGAGCGAGGCCGCGGCCTTTACTCTCATCACCAATGCCGACGGTTCGTTCGAAATCGCACGCAAGGGCAACACCGGCACCACCTTCAACCCTTGGGGAGGCATGGCCACGGGCAAGAACATCGGTTTCTGGCAGGCAGGCGACAACAATAACAGGCTCATGCTCATCGACGAGGCCGACATTCCCGTCCTGGACTACCACAAGGTGAACGGCGGCAAGCGTCCCTCCGACATCAGTCCGCTGAGCCTCTGGTACGACTTTCCGGCCACGCTGTCCGCTGTGGGCAACCCTTGGATGGAGTACGGACTGCCCATCGGCAACGGCCAGATAGGCGCAACGCTGCTAGGCGGTGTGCTGCAGGACGAAATCATACTCAACGAGAAGACACTCTACAACGGTTCGCCCACCGACTGGGGCGAGCACGGCAAGTATGCCTGCCTGGGCAAGATACTGGTCGATGACCTGAGCGAGATGGCATCGGTGAAGGACGATAGCCGTCCCATCAACGACTACACGCGCTACCTCGACATCGAGCAGGGTGTGGCGGGCGTCGACTTCAGCAATGCCGCCGGAACCCGCTTCTCACGTCGCTATCTGGTGTCTGCCCCTCATCGTGTGCTGGCCTGCCACTACAAAGCGGAAGGCGACGAAGGCCTGCACCTGCGTTTCAGTTACGAACCCGACGCCAGCATAGGTGCCTCGTCGGTGACCTACAAAGATAACTCCGGCACATTCGGCGGCAAACTGAAGACCGTGAGTTATAGCACCGAGATGCGCGTCGTGGCCACTGGCGGGAGCGTCTCCACTACGGCCAAGGGTATTGAGGTGGACGGAGCCAGCGAAGTGACCCTCTTCATGACGGTGGCCACCAACTTCGACGACAGCACACCTTCCTATATTAAAGGAACGCGCGCGAACGTGGCTGCAGCCAACAGCCAACTTCTCGATACGGCCTGCGACGACGGTTGGGAGAAAGTCTGTGCCGACCACGTAGCCCAGTTCTCCGAACTCATGGGACGCGTGAGCCTGCAATTGGGCAATGCCGCCAGCACGCGCACAACGAAGGCGCTAGTCGACTACTATGCTACGGCGGCCAATCGCACCAAGGCCGACGGACTGTTCCTCGAACAACTCTACTTCCAATATGGCCGCTACCTCGAAATCAGTTGCAACAATGTGCTCATCAATGCACCCGCCAACCTGCAAGGTATCTGGAACAACGACTCGAACACCAGTTTCTGGCACTGCGACATCCACACCGACGTGAACGTACAGATGAACTACTGGCCGACTGAGATTACAAACCTCAGCAGCATGCACATGCCTTTCCTGAACAACATCATCACGCTGTCCGGCGACAGTTACAACTTCCACCGTGTGGCACAGCGCTATAAGAGCAGCGCACGCGGATGGATGGTGCCCACGGAGACCAACATCTTCGGTGGCACGTCGCAGTGGATGGCCTTCCAAATCAAGACGCTGGCCGCCTGGAACTGCTCGCACCTCTGGCAGCACTATCGCTATACGCTCGACCGCGACTTCCTGCGCCGCGCCCTGCCCGCAATGCTCCGGGCCGCACAGTTCCTGAAAGACATCAGCACCAAAGCCACCGACGGCACGTACTTCGTGGCCGACGAATACTCGCCCGAGCATGGGCCGAGCGGCCACTCCACGGCTTTTGCCCAACAGAATACGGCAGAGGTGGTGCGTAGCGTCATCGAGGGTGCCGAGGTGCTTGGCGACGACTCGCCCATCCGCGAGGCCGACCTGCGCGAGATGCGCGACTTCTATGAGGTGCTCGACCGCGGCCTGCATACCGAAGCCTACAACGGCAAGACCTGTCTGCGCGAGTGGGCCGACCTCTCGCTCAACTCACAGGGCGATGCCGCCAGCCACCGTCACCTGAGCCACCTGATGGCCCTGTACCCCTACGGACAGGTGTCGGCCTTCACCGATGATGCCGAGGGCAAGCGCCTCTACAGGGCCGCAGTCAATTCGCTCCGTGTGCGCAATGCTACCGATGTCACCGGCTGGTCGGGTGGCTGGAAGGTGAACCTCTTCGCCCGGGCCCTCGACGGCAACGAGGCACGCAAGGTGTTCGCCCTCATGCTGAAGCACAGCCAGAGTTACGTCATCGCGATGTCGGGCCAGGGCGGTTGCTACTACAACCTTTGGGACGCCCACTCACCCTTCCAGATCGACGGCAACTTCGGCTACACGTCGGGCGTGGCAGAGATGCTGCTGCAGAGTTACGACGGCAACATCCATCTGCTGCCGGCCCTGCCCTCGGCCTGGAAGAGCGGGCACATCAAGGGGCTGAAGGCCATTGGCGACTTCACCGTAGACCAGGAGTGGGCCGACGGTGCCTTCACCGCCGCACGTATCTTGAACAATCAGGGCCAGCCGCTGACGCTCACCGTCGGCCTGTTGCCAGCCAAGACGACCCTGGCCGCCAAGGTGAATGGCAAGGACGTGGAGGTGGTGACGAACAGCGACGGCAGTTTCACAATCCCCACCTCTACGGCAGGAGACGAAGTGGAACTTCTTCCCGTGAAGCAGGAGGAAGATGCCATCACGGCAACCTCGGTCGGCAAGGCCGTTGCAGACAGTTGCTACAGTCTCAGCGGAACGAAGTTGAACAAGCCGCGCAAAGGCGACGTTTACATCAGCAATGGAAAGAAAAAGACACGAAAGTAAACCCTAAAACCTATATGTTATGACAGCAATCATCCTTATCGTCGTAGCGGTCGTCGTCATCGCTTACTTCATTTCCACCCAGCGCTCGCTGGTCAGTCTAGACGAACTGTGCAAGAATGCCCTGAGCCAGATAGAGGTGCAACTGAATTCGCGCTGGGATGCCGTATTGGCACTGGCCAAAACGGCTGCACAGTATGCCAAGCACGAGTCGGAGACCCTCATCGAGGTCATCCAGCAGCGTCGGGGCGAGAAGGCCGACACGCCCGAGGCCGTCAACGAACAGACCTCGGCCCTCGGTCAGGTCATGGGCCGGCTGATAGCCATCGGCGAGGCCTATCCCGACCTGAAGGCTGCTGGCCTCTACCAGGAGGCCATGCAGGGCATGAAGCAATACGAGGAGAACGTGCGCATGTCGCGCATGGTGTACAACGACACCGCCACGAAGATGAACCGCATGGTGCGCCAGTGGCCGTCGAGCATCGTGGCCTCCATGTTGCACTTCGCCGAGAAGGAGTACTTGAAAGTGGACAACGAAGAAAAGAAGTCTTACCCCAACCTCGATGAAGCGTTTAAGAAAAATTGAAAATTGAAAATTGAAAGTTGAAAAATTATCCTCAAAAACAGAACACGATGAGAAAACGATTGTTTAGCCTTATGCTGCTGTGCGCAACCCAACTTTCAATTTTCAACTTTCAATTCTCAATTCTTCAGGCCCGGCCGCAGTTGCACGACCTCAACATACGCGTCGTGCTGCAACCTAACGGCGACGCCCGGATAACCGAGACACGGCAGATGTCGATAGACTCCGAAGGCACGGAGTGCTACATCGTCATTGGCAACCTGAACGGAAGCGAATTGTGCGACCTCCAGGTCAGCGACGAAACAGGCCGACTGTACGAACCGCAAAGCCAGTGGGACATCGACCGCAGTCGCGACTGGAAGACCGGGCGGTGTGGCATCGTTACGAAGCGCGACGGCTACGAACTCTGCTGGGGACTGGGCGAGAGCGGCAACCGGACCTACACCACCCGCTACACCGTCACCCGTCTGCTACGCGGCTATCAGGACGCCGATGGCTTCCTCTACATGTTCGTGGCCGAGGGCCTGCAGCCCAGCCCCGAACACGTTCGGCTCACCGTCGTGCCCGAGGACACACTTGTCCGCTTCACCCCCGACAGCGTAGGCATTTGGGCCTTCCGCTACCGGGGCGACATCCGGTTCGAGGGTGACAGCATCGTTGCCGAATCCAGCGAACCCTTCGAACGCAGGAGTGCCATGATTGTAATGGCCCGCTTCGCCAAAGGGATGTTCCAACCCGTCAGCACCGTCGACGGCACCTTCGAGGAACTGAAGAAGAACGCATTCGAAGGCAGCGACTACAACGAATCACAGGACGACGGTCTCGCCGTTGCCATCTTCATGTTTGTTTCCTTCATCCTCTTCCCCCTGCTTCTCGTTGGCGGATACTTCTTCTACGTATGGCGCCAGCGGCGCAAGGTGATGAAAGACCTGCTCTGGTATCGCGACCTGCCCTTCGACGGTAACCTGCAGCGTACCAACGACGTGCTCAACGCCTACCGCTATGGCGCGGCCGACTACAACAACCTGCTCTCGGCCTGCATCTTGCGCCTCATCTCTGACGGTGCTATCAGCATCGAATCCAGCATGAACAAACGGGGTAAGACGGTGCAGCAGTTCGTCATCCACCCGTTGCCTGCCGACAAGCAATATCCCAAACTGCTGCAGATGGTACACAAGATATTCCGCGATGCGGCTGGCGACGACACCGTGCTCGAACCCAAGGAACTGAAGTCATGGATGCGGAGCCGGCACAATCAGTCCTATACCGACTCGTTTGTACAGACGCTGCACACCAAGACGCGCATGTATCAGTACAAGAATCAGTTGGACGAAGTGCGGCATGTCTATGGATTGAAGAAATTCCTCAAGGAGTTTACCCTGCTCGACGAGCGCAGCGTGGGCGAGGTGGGCCTGTGGAAGGACTACATGATCTATGCCACCCTCTTCGGCATTGCCGACCAGGTCATCCGCGACATGAAGAAGATAAATCCCGAATACTTCAACATGGACCAGGTGGCCCAACAGATGGCCAACGACACCACACTGCCCCTCATTCGCTCCACTATGCACCAGAGCACCTCGCGCGCCGCTATGTCGAAGGCTGAGCGCGAAGCCCGTGCTGCCGGTGGTGGCGGCAGTTCGTCATGGGGCGGCGGAG
>JAFSXQ010000052.1 GCA_017444005.1 Bacteroidaceae bacterium
GAATTATGAATTATGCATTATGACTTATGCATTTTGAATTAATAAAGACTGCCGATAAGACACGGGCACGGGCCGGTCTGCTGACCACCGACCACGGACAGATAGAGACCCCCATCTTCATGCCCGTAGGCACGGTAGGCTCGGTGAAGGGCGTCATGCAACGCGACCTGAAGGAGGAGGTCGGGGCACAGATTATCCTGGGCAACACCTACCACCTCTACCTGCGCCCCGGCACGGACATACTGGAGCAGGCTGGCGGTCTGCACCGCTTCATCCATTGGGACCGCCCCATGCTGACCGATTCGGGCGGCTTCCAGGTGTTCTCGCTCACGGGCATCCGCAAACTGAAGGAGGAGGGTTGCTACTTCCAGAGCCACATCGACGGCTCGCGCCACTTCTTCTCGCCCGAGCGGGTGATGGACATCGAGCGCTCCATCGGTGCCGACATCATCATGGCACTGGACGAATGCCCGCCGGGCACCAGCGACTATGCCTACGCCAAGAAGAGCCTTGGCCTGACCCACCGCTGGCTGGACCGCTGCATCCAACGCTTCCGCGAGACGGAGCCTAAGTACGGCCACCAGCAGAGCCTGTTCCCCATCGTGCAAGGCTGCACCTACAAGGACCTGCGCCAGCAGTCGGCAGAATACATTGCCTCGAAGGGGGCCGACGGCAATGCCATTGGCGGACTGGCCGTGGGCGAGCCTACCGACGTGATGTACGAAATGATTGAGGTGGTGAACGAAATCCTGCCCCAGGACCGTCCGCGCTACCTGATGGGCGTGGGCACACCGGCCAACCTGTTGGAGGGCATCGAACGCGGAGTGGATATGTTCGACTGCGTGATGCCCACGCGCAACGGCCGCAACGCCATGCTCTTCACGTCGGAGGGCATCATGAACCTGCGGAACAAGAAGTGGGAGAACGACTTCACACCCATCGACCCCAACGGCACCGCATCGGTGGACACGTTCTACACCCGGGCCTACCTCCACCACCTGTTCAAGGCCCAGGAACTCTTGGCCCTGGAGATTGCCAGCATCCACAACCTGGCCTTCTACCTGTGGCTCGTCGGGGAGGCCCGCCGCCACATCCTGGACGGCACGTTCTCGGCGTGGAAGAGCGTAATGATGCGAAGAGTAACGAACAGACTATGAGAAAATGAGATTGAGACCAACCTTCCTGAAGCGCATAGATACCTACATCATCGGCAAGTTCCTGGGTACCTATTTCTTCTCCATGCTGCTCATCATCAGCGTGGCGGTGGTCTTCGACTATAACGACAACATCGACAAAATCACACAGAACGGTGCACCCTGGCAGGAGATAGCCCGCTACTACCTCAACTTCATGCCCTACTATGCCAACCTGTTCTCGGCCCTGTTCGTCTTCATCGCTGTCATCTTCTTCACCTCGAAACTGGCTGGCAACAGCGAGATAATCGCCATCATCAGTGCCGGCATCAGTCTGCGCCGACTGATGCGCCCCTACCTGATAAGCGCCACTCTCATCGCCGCAATGACGTTTTATCTGGGTTCGGAGGTCATTCCGCCCGGCTCGGTGGAGCGACTGGAGTTTGAGAACCAGTATAAGAGCCGCAAGAAAAACGCCACCTATGCCGACAATGTGCAGATGCAGGTAGACACCGGGGTAATAGCCTTCGTGGAGCACTTCGACGAACCCACGAAGACGGGCTACCGGTTCCAACTGGACAAGTTCGAGAAGAAGAAACTGGTGTCGCACCTGACAGCCTCCACCATCACCTACGACACGCTCTCCAGCGAGCGTTTCCACTGGAAGATACGCAACGCCAACATCCGCGACATGCACGGTATGCGCGAACGCATCATCCACCACGACCTCATCGACTCGGTCATCGTCATGGAACCCTCCGACTTCCTCTCCACCAGTCACTTCCAGGAAACAATGACCAACCGCGAACTGCTCGAACACATCGAACGGGCCAGGATTCGCGGAACGGGCAACCTGAAGCCCTACCAGGTGGAATACCACAAGCGCTTTGCCTCGCCCTTCGCTGCCTTCATCATGACGGTCATCGGCGTTTCGCTCTCCAGTCGCAAGCGCAAGGGAGGCATGGGCTTTTCGCTGGGTGTGGGGCTGGTGCTCAGCGTGTCCTACGTCTTCTTCCAGGCCGTCGCGGCAGGCTTTGCCGTCAATGCCAACATGCCCCCCATCATTGCCGTCTGGCTGCCCAACATCATCTTCTCGTTCATCGCCTACTATCTTTATAAAAGGGCGCCGCGATAAAAATTCTTAACTCTTAACTCTTAATTCTTAACTCTTAATTCTTAATTAAAATACATACATGGATTTCTACGACTTAGACCTATGCGACGGCGTACTCGACGCCCTCGACGATATGAACTTCACCGACACCACGCCCATCCAGGAGCACGCCATTCCGCCCATTCTGGAGGGGCGCGACCTGATAGGTGTGGCCCAGACGGGAACCGGCAAGACGGCAGCCTACCTGCTGCCCGTGCTGTCCATGCTCAGCGAAGGCGACTACCCGAAGGACGCCATCAACTGCATCGTCATGGCTCCCACACGTGAACTGGCCCAGCAGATAGACCAGGCCATGCAGGGCTTCGCCTACTACCTCGACGACATCAACAGCGTAGCCGTGTACGGTGGCAACGACGGCATCCGCTACGAGCAGGAGAAGCGCGGGTTCGACACGGGCGCCAGCATCATCATCGCCACCCCCGGCAGACTCATCAGCCACATGGCCCTGGGCAACATCGACCTCTCGCACGTGTCCTTCTTCATCCTCGACGAAGCCGACCGCATGCTGGACATGGGCTTCTCGGAGGACATCATGCAGATAGAGCGCGAACTGCCTAAGCAGCGGCAGACCATCATGTTCTCGGCAACGATGCCCGACAAGATAGTGGAACTGGCCAAGACCATCCTGCACGACCCCGTGGAGGTGTCGCTGGCCGTGTCGAAGCCCGCCGACGGCATCCACCAGAGCGCCTACATCTGCTACGAAGCACAGAAACTGGGCATCATCAAGGCTATGTTCCGACAGCGGAAACCCGAGCGCGTCATCATCTTTGCCGGTTCGAAACTGAAGGTGAAGGACCTGGCCATTGCCCTGCGCCGCGAAGGCTTCAACGTCGGGGCCATGCACAGCGACCTGACCCAGCAGGAGCGCGACGACGTGATGTTCCGCTTCAAGAGCCAGAAGGTGAACGTCTTGGTGGCCACCGACATCGTGGCCCGAGGCATCGACATCGACGACATACAACTCGTGCTGAACTACGACGTCCCCCACGACGCCGAAGACTACGTACACCGCATCGGGCGCACAGCGCGAGCCGGAGCCGAGGGAATGGCTGTCACGCTGGTGAGCGAGAAGGACCAGCCCCGGTTCCGCGACATCGAGCGCTTCCTGGAAAAGAGCATCGACAAGAACCCCATTCCCGAGGGGCTGGGCGAAGGCCCCAAATACAAGAGTGGCAAGGGCCGGAAAGACCGAGGCCGCAGACACGGGAAACGCAACCGTCACGGCAAACGACAGCACAATGCCGACAGTCCGTCCGCGCAGGAGAAGCCCCACAAACACAAGCGAGGAAGAGGCAGAAAAGGAGGCAAAACGAAGAAGAATGAACAAAAAGATGCCTAATTCGTTGTTTTCTCATCTTTTTTTCGTAACTTCGCATCAAACTTAGTACATCATAACACAGAACGACATGAAAAAGAAAGTAAGGTTTAGCCTCGTCTACAGAGACATGTGGCAGAGTTCGGGCAAGTTCCAGCCGCGCAAGGACCAGTTGGCACGCATTGCCCCCGTGATTATCGAAATGGGATGCTTCGACCGTGTGGAGACCAACGGCGGAGCCTTCGAACAGGTGAACCTGTTGGCGGGCGAAAACCCCAACGAGGCCGTACGCGCATTCTGTAAGCCGTTCAACGAAGTTGGCATCAAGACCCACATGCTGGACCGCGGACTGAACGCCCTGCGCATGTATCCCGTGCCCGACGACGTGCGCCAACTCATGTACAAGGTGAAGAAGAAGCAGGGCACCGACATCACCCGCATCTTCTGCGGCCTGAACGACGTGCGCAACATCATCCCCAGCATCAAGTGGGCCAAGGAGGGCGGCATGATACCGCAGGCCACGCTGTGCATCACCACCAGCCCCATACACACGGCCGAGTACTACGCCTCCATTGCCGACCAGCTGATAGCTGCCGGGGCAGCCGAGATCTGCCTGAAGGACATGGCCGGCATCGGTCAGCCTGCCATGTTGGGTAAACTGACGGGCATGATAAAGAAGAACCATCCCGACGTCATCATCCAGTACCACGGGCACTCAGGTCCCGGCCTGTCGATGGCCAGCATCCTGGAGGTCTGCAACAACGGTGCCGACGTTATCGACACGGCCATTGAACCGCTCTCATGGGGCAAGGTACACCCCGATATCATCAGTGTGCAGTCGA
>JAFSXQ010000053.1 GCA_017444005.1 Bacteroidaceae bacterium
CCCTTCGTCTTCGGTGGCGAAGAGGGCCCCGACAAGTTCGACATCAACGTCCGCTATCGCGGCAGCCTCCAGAACTACCTGATAGACACCGGCACGGAGGTGATACTGGTGGATACGGGTCTGCCCGCAGGCTTCCCCGAAGAAGCACCCGACGCGACCTCGATGGCCTATACGGGCAGGAACATCTGCGACTACATGGAGGCCTTCAAGGCCCTCGGCTACCGCCCCGAACAGGTGACGAAGATTCTGCTCACCCACCGCCACGGCGACCACTCGGGCGAACTGCGCTCCTTCCCCAACGCGAAGATCTACGTGGACAAGGAAGAACTGGACGCCACGGAACTGCAAGGCCTGACGAACCTGGTGCCTGTCAGTTTTACCGACGGCCCGTACCACAACTTCCCCGAGGCACAGAAAATCGCCGACGGCGTGTGGTTCATCAAGGCCAAGGGACACACCAAGGGCAACAGCCTCGCGGTGGCCGAGAGCGACGGCCTGTTCTACATGTTCGAGGCCGACATCACCTACGTGGACGAGGCTCTGTATGAGAACAAACTCTCCATCGTCTATGACGACCTGCCCGCCGCCCGCGAGACCCTCGACCGCGTGCGCGAGTTCGTCCGCCTGAATCCCACCGTCTATTGCGGCACCCACACCCCGCAGGGCTACGAGAACCTGGAGGCCAAGCGCGTGATGGACCTCGACAACCCCGTGCCGACCACGCTGGCCGAAGTGGACTTCCCGAAGAAGGAGGCCTCGGGCAAGTACGTCTGCTCCGTCTGCGGCTATGTCTATGACCCTGCTGAGCACGACGGCGTGGCCTTCGACGACCTGCCCGCCGACTGGCGCTGCCCACGTTGCAAGCAACCCAAGGAGAAGTTCAATAAGGCATAACTATTCTCTAATCCCTAATCTCTATTCCCCAAAAACAATGGCAGAACAACCACAGAACGGGATAGACCTGGCCGCCTACATGAGCGGCAGCATCCGTAACATCATGGCCACGGCCTACCGCAACGTGCTCTCGAATCCGCGCGAGGCTAAGTTTGCCTTCAAGATGCAGACGCTCTTCCAGAAGTCGGAGAAGCGTCGCCGGAAGGTGAAGGAGCGGGAAGGCTTCGACGTGCCGCCGTTCCTCATCAGCAGCATATCCACCACGTGCAACCTGCATTGTAAGGGATGCTATGCCCGCTCCAACGGCATCGCCGAGGACGAGGAGGCCAACCGCAAGGCTACGCTCACGCCGCAGCAGTGGCAACAGATATTCACCGAGGCCGCCGAGATGGGCATCAACTTCTCTCTGCTGGCCGGTGGTGAGCCCATGATGCGCAAGGACATTCTGGAGGCTGTGGCCGAGGTCAAGGACATGATTTTCCCCATCTTCACCAACGGCACGCTCATCGGCCCTTCGTACGTCGAGTTCTTGCGCAAGCACTTGAACATGGTGCCCATCATCAGCATCGAGGGCACGGGCATGGGCACCGACGAGCGGCGCGGTCAGGGCGTATTCCGGCGCGCCATGCAGTCGATGGAACTGCTCCGGCAGGAAGACCTTTTCTTCGGCACCAGCATCACCGTCACCACCGAGAATCTGCACCTCGTGACCTCCTCGGAGTTTATCGACACACTGCGCTCCTACGGGTGCAAGATTGTGTTCTTCATCGAGTACGTGCCCACAGAGCCTAGCACCGAGCATCTGGCCTTCAGCGACGAGCATGTGGCCGAGATGGAGCAGGTGCTGGAGGAGCGCCGAAAAGAGTACGGCGACATTATCTTCCTCTCCTTCCCGGGCGACGAAAAGGCCTTAGGCGGTTGTCTAGCTTCGGGTCGCGGATTCTTCCACATCGGCCCCGACGGTTCTGCCGAGCCCTGTCCCTTCTCGCCCTTCAGCGACAGCAATGTCGTGGAACTGGGCTTGCGTGGTGCTCTCCAGTCGCCCCTGTTCCGCAAAATTCGTGCCGCCAAGGCCCTCGGATGGGAGCATACGGGCGGTTGCACCCTCTTCGAGCATCGCGAGGAAGTGGAGGGAATGGTGAATGCGTAATTCACAATTGATAATTGATAATGAAAACAGCAATTCGTTATTTCAGCAAGTTTGGCCACTCGAAGAAGATGGCCGAAGTCGTAGGTCTGGTAACAGGCGCAAAGCCCGAAACCGTGGCCGTGTCCGTCTCAGAACCTGTTGATACCCTTTATCTGGGTTCTGGAGTGCTCCTTGGCAAAATAAGTGGAGACATGGCCGATTTCATCCGCACCCTTACTCCTGACCGCGTGAAGCGTGTCGTTTGCTTCGGCTCATGTGCCATCATCAAGTCTCCAGTGCCTCAGATGCGTGAACTGCTGGAGCAGCGTGGTATCACAGTGGACGAGCAGTCCTTCACCTGTCGAGGTTCAATGGGGCCCCTCCATGCCGGACACCCCAACCAGAAAGACCTTGAGGACTTGCGTAAGTTCATTCAGTCAACACTATAGCATAGTACACCTATGATGGCACTCTTCATCGGCCTTCTCATACCCCTCCTGGGCACTATGCTCGGGGCGGCATTCGTCTTCTTCATGCAGGACGAGATGTCGCCTCGTCTGCAAAAGACGCTCCTGGGCTTTGCCTCGGGCGTCATGGTGGCCGCCTCCGTGTGGTCGCTCCTGATTCCAGCCATCGACATGGGGGCCGACAGCGGGCGCTGGGCCGTCCTCCCCGCCTGCGTGGGCTTCCTGCTGGGCATCGGCTTCCTGCTACTCATCGACGAACTGACGCCCCACCTCCACATCGGCACCGACACCCCCGAAGGGCCGCGCAGCCGCCTCTCGCGGACGGCCATGCTGGCCCTGGCCGTCACCATCCACAACCGGCCCGAGGGCATGGCCGTTGGCGTGGTCTTTGCCGGAGCCGAGCAGGGCATGGCAGGCATCTCGCTCGCGTCCGCCGTGGCCGTCTCGCTGGGCATCGCCATACAGAACGTGCCCGAGGGAGCCATCATCTCCATGCCCATGCGTGCGGCCGGGAACTCCCGGTGGCGGTCGTTCCTGATAGGCAGCCTGAGCGGTGCCGTGGAGCCCGTTGGCGGCCTGGCCGTCGTCGTGCTGGCATCGCTGATGGTGCCCGCCCTTCCCTATCTGCTGGCCTTTGCCGCCGGTGCCATGTTCTACGTCGTCGTGGAGGAACTCATCCCCGAAGCCTCGGAGGGCAAGCACTCCAATCTCAGCACCATCGGCTTTGCCCTTGGCTTCGTACTGATGATGGTGCTCGACGTGGTGCTTGGATAAATGAAAACCCAACAATAACTTATACTGGAACCCTGCAGAGCGGTAGAATGAATCAGGCCCTGCCCTCGTCGCGAAGACGTGGGCAGGGCCTGATTCTGTGCATTGTGCAATAGGGAAACGTGAAAGTCGCGGGGGCCTTGTTGCGACACCCGCTCGGGCATCACTGCAGGGTGATGCTGTTCAGCAGGTCGAGTTTGCCGTCGTCGACGAGTTTGACGATGAGTTCGCCGAAGAGCGTGTTCTGCCAGGCAAACCAGGCGCGGGTGAAGTTGGTGGCATCGTCCTTGTGGAACGACTCGTGCATGAAGCCCAGGCCGGCGTCGGTCTGCATCAGCATCTCGATGCACTGCTTGATTTCCTGGTCGTCGGTGCTGGTGAAGGCGCGCATCATGATGCTCATGGGCCAGGGCATGTCGTAGCCGATGTGAGGGCCGCCGATGCCCTCTCCGGCCTTACCTTTGAAGAAATACGGATTGTCCTCGCTCCACACGAAGCGACGCGTGTTCTGATAGACGGGGTCCGTGGCAGGCACGTCACCCATGTAGGCCATAGCCAGCAGTGAGGGCACGTTGGCATCGTCCATGAGCATCTGGTTGCCGAATCCGTCCACCTCATAGGCATATATCGGGCCATACTTGGAATGTTGGTGGATGGCATATTCCGTCAGGGCATGATGCACCTCGTCAGCCAGGTCGGTACACTGCCGGGCAAGGTCGGCACGGTGGTTCACGCGGGTCAGAATCTCAGCCGCGTTTCTCAACTGGTGAACAGCCATGAAATTGGACGGCACGAGGAAGAGCAGCGTAGTGGCATCGTCCGAGGGGCGGAAGGCCGAGGCGATAAGTCCCACGGGCTTCACGGGAGCCCCCCATCCGTCGTTGTTCATCGTATCGA
>JAFSXQ010000054.1 GCA_017444005.1 Bacteroidaceae bacterium
ACCATCATGTCGTCCGAGCGGCCCTTCATGCGATCCAGACGGACGTGGTTGCGGCCACAGGGACACGAGCGGCCCAGGACGCGGGTGAGGTCGCGGGTGCGATAGCGCAACAGGGGCATGGCCTCGCGGCAGAGCGTCGTGAGCACCAGTTCGCCAATCTCGCCGTCGGGCACGGGTTCCAGGGTCTCGGGGTCGACAATCTCCACGATGTAGTAGTCCTCCCAGAAGTGCATACCATTCTGTTCCGGACATTCGAAGCCTACGCCGGGGCCGCACATCTCCGACATACCGAAGGAGTTGTAGGCCTTCACACCCATCATCTGCTCGATGCGCTGGCGCTGTTCCTCCGAGTGAGGCTCGGCACCGATGGCCAGTACCTTCAGTCGGGTGTCGCGACGCGGGTCGACGCCCTGTTCCTTCATCACCTCGTAGAGGCGGGTGACGTAACTGGGCACCGCGTGGATGGCTGTGGTGCCGAAGTCGCGGATGAACTTAATCTGACGAAGAGAGTTGCCCGCGGCGGCAGGCACGGTGAGCATTCCCAACTTCTCTGCTCCGTACTGGAATCCAAGGCCGCCCGTGAACATGCCGTAGCCGCTGGAGTTCTGGAAGACGTCGTCGGGCCTGAGGCCTACCATCCACAGGTTGCGTGCCACCTGATTGGCCCACTCGTCGAGGTCCTTCCGGGTGTGCAGGATGACGGTGGGATTGCCTGTGGTGCCACTGGAGGAGTGCAAGCGGACGCAATCCTTCATAGGCACGCAGGCCAACCCGAAGGGGTAGGTGTCGCGCAGGTCCTGTTTCGTGGTAAACGGCAACTTGCGAACATCGGCCAGCGACTGGATGTCATCGGATGTGATGCCTGCCTCTGACAGCCTTTTGCGGTAGAATTCGTTGTTCATGCAGTGACGCACGGTTTGCCTGAGGCGCTCCAGTTGGAGGGCCTCAAGTTGTTCGCGCGACATGGTTTCTACTTCGGGGTTAAAATACGCCCCCTCATGGATATCACTCATTATGACTTGTGAATTATGGATTAAAGTTTACGTTTGTCGATGACGTGTGCACTCTTGCCCTGGCTGCGTTCGATGGTGCCGGGTGTCTTCAGTTGCACTTTGGCGGCAATCGAGAGCACGCTCTTGAGTTTGGCGGCGAGGCGCTTCTCCAGTTCGTCGACGGCAGCGGGTGTGTCGAAGGTGGAGGTGAAGACTTCCTGTCGCAGTTCCACCTGCACCTGCAGGGTGTCGAGGTTGTTGACACGGTCCACGACGAGCATGTAGCGTGGAGCAAACTCGGGCATCGAGAGAACTACACTCTCCACCTGCGATGGGAAGACGTTGATGCCGCGGATGATGAGCATATCGTCCGAGCGGCCTTCGATGCGTCCCATGCGTATGGAGGTGCGCCCGCAGTTGCACTGCCCGCTCTCGAGCGAACAGAGGTCGCGTGTGCGGTAGCGCAGCAGGGGCATGCCTTCCTTAGTCAGTGTGGTGAAGACCAGTTCGCCCGTTTGTCCGTTGGGCAGGGGCTCCAAGGTGACGGGGTTGATGATTTCGGGGAAGAAATGGTCTTCGCAGACGTGCGAGCCGTTCTGCTCCTGGCATTCATAACTGACACAGGGTCCCATGATTTCGGACAGACCGTAGAGGTTGTAGCCCTTCAGGCCCAGCCGTTCTTCAATCTCCTTGCGCATGTTCTCCGTCCAGGGTTCGGCACCGAAGGCTCCCACGCGCAACCGAATTTGGTCTTTGGTGATGCCCATCTTGTCCATCGTCTCTGCCAGATACAGGGCGTAGGAGGGGGTGCATGCGATGCCTGTGATACCCAGGTCGCGGATGAGTTTCAGATGCTTCTCGGTGTTGCCGGTTCCGGCGGGGATGACCGATGCCCCGATGTGCTCTACGCCGTAGTGTGCCCCCAGGCCGCCTGTGAACAGTCCATAACCGTAGGCGACGGAGAAGATGTCATCACGGGTCACGCCGTATGCCGTCAGGCAGCGGGCCATGCACTCGCTCCAGACGCCGATGTCCTTGCGGGTGTAGCCGACGATGGTGGGGTTGCCCGTGGTGCCACTGGAGGCATGTACACGGATAATCTCGCTCTGCGGTGCTGCCTGCAGGCCGAAGGGGTAGTTGTCGCGTAGGTCTTTCTTTGTGGTGAAGGGCAGTTTCTGTATGTCCTCGATGGTCTGGATGTCATCGGGACGGATGTCCATTTCCTGCAACTTATTGCGATAGAAGGGAACGTTGTGATAGACGTATTCTACAATCTTGTGCAGACGTTTTCCCTGTAGGGCGCTCCTTTCGTCGCGGCTCATGCATTCTTTGTTCGGATTCCAAATCATGATTTTCAGGTGTTAAAGGGTTTGTCCCATGCAAAAGTACAATAAATTCTGCGTATGGGCAAATGTTTTGTGGTTGTTCGGATTATTTTTTTTCGTAGCATTGAAACATGCGGTCGACATCGTTCGCCAGCAACTGAGGGGTAAAGAGACTTACCAAAAGGACCACAGGGAAGCCGCCCAGCATGGCGATGGCACCGCAGTTGATGGGACTGATGGGGTTGCCCAGCAACATGTTCACCACCGTGATGCCTACGCCCCAGACGAAGCAGGCCCAGACGCTTGCCGTAGTGGCCCTGCGCCAATAGAGACCCAGCATGAAGGGGGCCAGGAAGGCACCGGCCAGTGCTCCCCACGAGATGCCCATCAACTGGGCGATGAAGGTCGGGGGATTAAGGGCTATCAACAGCGAGATGACGATGAAGAAGACGATGAGTACGCGCATGATGACCACCTTGCGGCGTTCCACCTTCTCGGATACGGTGTCGTCGATGCTGCCTTCCTCCACCTCGCCGGGCAGAGATTTCTTGTCGCGATAGATGAGGTCGAGGGTCATCGTGCTACTGGAGGTGAGTACCAGCGAGGCCAGTGTAGACATGGAGGCCGAGAGCACCAGCAGAACGACCAGTGCGATGATGGCATCGGGCAGAGTGACCAGCATGGAGGGC
>JAFSXQ010000055.1 GCA_017444005.1 Bacteroidaceae bacterium
GCTGTGTGTAGAGTCCGATGCGCTGCGAGTGGTTGCGGTCGATGTAGTTCTCGATGGGACCGCGACCGTAGTACTGAACTGTGCCGTACTCCTCGGGCATTACCCACTGCATGCCAAAGCGGAACATCTGCGGTTTCTCCTTGGCCTCTTCGTTTACGTCGAGTTTCTCGTTGACGATGAGATTGCCCGTCGCGTCGAGCGTGTAACTGATGGCGAGCGTGGCATCCAGGCGTTGCATTTTGTACTGGGATGTGATGGTGCGTGCCTTCTCGTCGCCCGAGAGGGTCACACTTTGCAGTCGGCGGTCGGCATCCTTCCACTGGCGGAAACGGTTCTGCAGGCCTGCGCCGTAGTCGTTGTCGGTGGGAGCACGCCAGAAGTTAGGAGTGACGCTATAACCATCCTCCAACATGGGCTTGCCGTCCACGTCCAGATAGTCCAGTTCGCCCGTCCAGCGGTTCACGGTTACGGCCATACCATTAGCGGTCAGCGTGTAGCAAGCAAGCATCGAGTCAGCCACTACGCCACCCGTCTGCGAGACAGCAGAAACATCCACTTTCTGTAAGAAACTTGCCTCCATCAGCGTGTAGGGGCGCAGGGTCAGTTGCTGGCGAGCCACTACTTCACCGGCAGGCAACAGGCCGTCCTGCTGCTTCAAGGCAAAGTCGATGTTCAGCAGTTTCTCGTTACCATAGATTTTCTCAACCTTCTTTACAGCATCGGCAAGACCGCTGATGGTTATCCACTTCGTTTCCTGCGGGCCTACTTCCAGTTTGTCGAAGGTGAGGCTCTTTGTTTCCTTGCCATCTACCAGGAAGGTGAGAGTGGCGCGGATGTTCGAGAGGTCGGTGAAGAAGTTCTCGTTGTACACTTCCAGTTGCCCCTTCTCGCTATTGATGTACTTCACCCAGATGTTCTGCTGCACGTATTGCACTTCGTAGGCATGTGGATTCAGCGAACGGTCGGGAGCGATGACGCCGTTGCAGTTGAAGTTGTGGTCCGAGGCGGGATAGCGGCCTTCGTCGCCACCGTACATCCATATCTGCTTGCCGGTCTTCTTCGACGTGCCACGAATGCCCTGGTCGACGAAGTCCCAGATGAAACCGCCTTGATACTTCGGGTACTTGCGGATGAGGCCCCAATATTCCTTGAAGCCGCCCATCGAGTTGCCCATGGCGTGGGCATACTCGCACTGGATGAGGGGACGGGGATTGTCGCCCTGGCTATACTTCTCACAGCCCTCGTAGCCGTAGTACATGGGGCAGAAGATGTCGGTCTTGCCGTTCTGTCCGGCCTGCTCGTACTGGCAGGGGCGTGAGGGGTCGAGTTCCTTCACACGGTCGTAAGCGGCCTGGAAGTTGTCGCCGTAACCACTCTCGTTGCCCAGGCTCCAGAAGATGATGCTCGGGTGGTTCTTCTGAATCATGACGTTCGCCTCGTTGCGCTCTACGATGGTCTGCTTGTACAGCGGGTCTTGCGCCAGTCGGCGGTCGCCGTAGCCCATGCCGTGGCTCTCGAAGTTGGCTTCGGCCACCACGTAGATGCCGTACTTGTCGCAGAGGTCGTACCAGCGCGGGTCGTCGGGATAGTGACAGGTGCGCACGGCGTTTATGTTCAGTTGCTTCATAATCTTGATGTCCTCGATCATGCGCTCAACGCTCACTACATAACCACCGTCGGGGTCCAGTTCGTGGCGGTCGGCACCCTTGAACAGGACGGCCTTGCCGTTGACGAGCAACTGTCCGTTCTTAATCTCGATGGAGCGGAAGCCCACCTTCTGCGGGATGACCTCCAGCACGTTGCCTTTTGCGTCCTTCAGCGTAGTATATAAGGTATAGAGATACGGAGTCTCGGCAGTCCATTGGAAGGGAGCCTTCACGTCGATGGTGGCAAACTGCTTCTCGTTGGTCATCTTGCTGGGAGCAGAGGTCTCATAGACTTTCTTGCCGTCGGCATCCTCCAGGAGGAACTCAATGGTGTTGCCCTTGGCGTTCACAACATTGGCATTGATGGTCAGTCGGCCGTTCTGGTAATTGTCCGTCAGGTCGGGCACGATGCTCAGGTCCTGCACGTGGGTCTTCGGGCGGGCATACATATATACTTCGCGCGCAATGCCCGTGAAGCGCCAGAAGTCCTGGTCCTCGCCGTAGGAGCCGTCGCACCAGCGCATCACCTGCATGGCAATGAGGTTCTGCTGGCCGGGGGTGAGGAACTTCGTGACGTTGAACTCGGCCTCAATCTTCGAGTCCTCGGAGTAGCCCACTTCCTTGCCGTTCACCCACAGGCGCAGGTTCGAGGTGGCGCTGCCGACGTGGATGTAGATGTCCATGCCTTTCCAGTCGGCTGGAACCAGGAACGAGCGGCGATACGAGCCCGTGTAGTTGTTCTTCTCCTCCACGAAGCCCGGCTGGTTGGCAAACTGGGTGTTCCAGGCATAGCCCACGTTCTTGTAGATGCGGTCGCCGTGACCGTTCAGTTCGAACAGACCCGGTACGGGGAACATCTCCCACTGCGAGTCGTCGTAGCCCACGGCCTCGAAGCCCTTGGGAGCATCGTAGTGATTGGTGACGAACTTGAAGCGCCACTGGCCTTCCATCGACTTGTAGCGACTGCTCCACTGGGTCTTGTCGAATTGTTGCGCGTGTTCCAGATTCTCAAAAGCAAAGAAACTGGCACGGGGGGCTTCCGTACCCACACGGTTCACATTGGGGTTGAGCCACTCTGGCTTGCTTGCCTGCTTGGGCGCAGCATTAGCCGTCAGTGATGCAGCGGCCATGACTGCGAGTAAGAAATTCTTCATTGTTGTTAGTATTGGTTTTTAAGATTATTTTGTGCAAAGATACGATTTAGTGCGCAAAATCGCAAATTATTGTCGGCAGATTGCAACGGATAGCGATATTTTTTGTAACTTTGAGCGTGTAATCACGGATTTCGGATGAATTAAACGCTAAAAGATGAAATACATACAACGGTTTATCGTCCCATTGCTGCTGGCTGTGGCCCTGTTGGTGATGGGCGGTTTGGTGCTTCGCACGGAGAGTGAAGTCCTCTATCGCATGCAGGAACTTTCGTTGTGGCTGCCTACGAAGTACTTCTTCGGGATTTCCACCATCTATCCGGGCGGCGTGCTCACCTGGGCAGCGGCGTACATGACGCAGCACTTCTTCCATCCCGCGCTGGGCATGGGGCTGATGCTCCTCGCCTGGGGGGCTATTATGTGGCTCACGTGCCGACTGTTCCGCTTGCGTGGTGTGTGGCAGGGGCTGAGCCTGTTGGTGCCCCTGTGTCTGATGGCCTGCCTGGTGCAGACGGGCTACTGGCTCTATTACCTGAAACTTCAGGGCCACCCCTGGGTGCCCACGCTGGGCGTGTTGCTGTCGCTGGTGCTGGCCATGCCCTTCCGCCGCATTCCCAACCGCTGGGGACGGCTGGCGTGGATGGGCCTTGTCGGCATTCTGGGCTATCCGCTGATGGGCGCCTGGACATTCCTGGCTTTAGGCCTGATGGTTGCTAGTATGAATGAAGAATTAAAAGTGAAATCCTTACTTCTTACTTCTTCTCTCTTCATTCTTTTAATAGGCCTTGTTCCCCTCATCATGGTGCGGCAGTTCTACGGCCAGGTGCAATTGAAAGAAGCCTGGTTCGCCGCCATGCCTTCGTTCCAGTATGGACAGACCGACTGCCCCGAATACCGCTATGCCTACTACGCCATTGGCTTGGCCTTCCTGCTCTGTGCCCTTTGTTCCGTATGTCGCAAATCCATCGCGACTAACCAGAAAGGCAAGTGGCTCCCCGCCGTTTCGGTCCTCCTGCTGCTGGCCCTCGCCAGTTTCGGCGTTTCGAAGCGCTGGGAACGCGACACCAACTTCCACAAGGAGGTGGCCATGACGAATGCCATACACCGCCTGGATTGGGAGGGCGTGCTGCGCATCTCGCTCAGTCAGGAGATGGGCAAACCCATGCCGCCGACGCGCGTGATGGTGATGATGAAGAATCTGGCGCTGTTCCGCCTGGGCAGGGCTGGCGACGAGATGTTCCGCTATCCCGAGGGTGCCGAGCAGCAGCATGCACCCTGGCAGGTGCGCATGACCCAGGTGGGCGGCAAGATGCTCTATTATCATTACGGCAAGGAGGGCTTCTGCTACCGCTGGTGCATGGAGGACGGCGTGGAGTTCGGCTGGAGCGTCGACGTGCTGAAGTACATGACCAAGTGCAGCCTCATCACCCACGACTGGGACGTGGCGCAGAAGTACATCGACATGCTTCGCCGCACCACTTATCACCGTCCGTGGGCCGAGAAATACCAAGCCTATGTGCGCCATCCCGAACGGATGAAGGAGGACGAGGAGATGCGGCCCATCATCCCGATGGCCGAGTTCCCCGACCGCCTGGACGGCGACAATACGTTGGTGGAACTGTACCTGCTGAAGACCTTCTCCTCGGGCTTTGGGGCCGATCCGGGCTATCAGGAGATGACCCTGCTGTGCGCCCTCATCATGAAGGACATCGAACTCTTCTGGCCGCGTTTCCGCCAGTACCTGAACATGCACCAGCAGGAAGAGGGCTTCCATGTGCCCCTGCACTACCAGGAGGCCGCCTACCTCTACTCGATGCTCGAACCGCAGCGCCCCAGCGACCTGTGGCCGGGCATGACGAACGCCGAGGCCGCAGAGCGCATCCCCTTCGACGAACCGGTGAAGCGCCGCTACAAGGAGTTCATGGACTTCAACGCCCAGTGCGGCTCGATGTCTGAGGAACAGAAGAAGTCGGCCTTCCTGCCTCAGTTCGGCGACACGTTCTACTACTTCTACTTCCTCCGGAGAAATCAGCAAACCAACTAAAACCCCACCCCCTTACCCCTCTCGGGGGAGGGGAGTGGTCACTATATAAACATTGAAGAATTGAAACATTGAAGATTGAACATTGAAGAATTGAAACATTGAAGAATTGAAGAATTGAAGTTTTGAAAGTTATGAGTAACCATATCCTCCGTCTTTTATGTCGCGATTTCATCGCGACGGGGCTCATCCTCCTGTTCGCCGCCTGCTCCAAGCCTCGCGTGCCCAGCCAGTATTCCGATAGCGAGCAACTGCCTCGCATCTTCCCCGAGTATCAGGGCGTCACCGTGCCTGTGAACATCGCCCCGCTCACCTTCGCTATCGAGGAAGAGGGCGACCAATTCGTGACGCGTGTCACCACCCCTGGGCGCGAGTGGCTGTATGCCGGCGACGAAGTCCGTCCCTCGGCAAAGGATTGGAAGCGGATGATGCAGAACGAGAACATCATGGTGGAAGTGTTTGTAGAGAAAGACAACAAGTGGACGCGCAAGGCCCCCTTCGCCATCCACGTCTCGCCGGACAGCATCGACCCCTACATCGCCTACCGCCTCATTGCCCCTTCGTACGTCACCTACGAAGACCTGACCATCAACCAGCGTTGCCTGGAGAACTACGACGAGAGCCTCATCTACGGCAATATGTCGAACAGCGACGAACGGGACGGGCAGTGCATCAACTGCCACTCCTTCCAGCAGTACAACCCGGAGCGCATGCAGTTCCACGTCCGCCAGTGGCGGGGCGGCACCATCGTCGCCTACGACGGACAGGTGGAGCGCATCGACATGAAGACGGGCAAGACCGTGGGCGCAGGCGTCTATCCCGCCTGGCACCCGACGGAGAAACTCATCGCCTACTCGACGAACCACACCGGCCAGTCGTTCCACACCAACGACAACCAGAAAGTGGAGGTGCAGGACACCTACAGCGACCTGATGCTCTACGACGTCGAGCGCTACGAGGTGCTGCCGCTGGAGGCCGACACCAACGACCTCGACTGCTTCCCCTTCTGGAGCCCCGACGGCCGCTGGCTCTACTACTGCTCGGCCCACTACGAGAAGCAGGATACACTGGAGACCGTCACCAAGGAGTACGACCTCATCCAGCACTACAAGGATGTGAAGTACAGCCTCTATCGCCGTCCGTTTGAGTTGAAAAGCCGCTCGTTCGGTAGTCGGGAGATGGTCTTCGATGCCGCCGCCGACTCCATGTCGGCCACCCTGCCGCGCATCAGCCCCGACGGTCGCTGGCTCATGTTCACGATGGGCGGGCACGGCGTCTTCCACATCTGGCATGCCGATGCCGACCTCTACCTGATGAACCTGCAGTCGGGCGACGTGCGCCGCCTGGACGAACTGAACTCCGACAACGTGGAGTCGTACCACTCGTGGTCGAGCAGTGGTCGCTGGGTCATCTTCAGCAGTCGGCGCACCGACGGCAACTTCACCCGTCCCTACATCGCCCACTTCGACGGACGGGGCCACTTCACCAAGCCCTTCGAACTGCCGCAGCGCAACCCTCGCTACCACCACGAACTCCTCCGTTCCTACAACATCCCCGAGTTCATGACCGGCCCCGTCCGCATCCGCCCGCAGGAGTTTGCCAGTGCCGTGCGCCAAGATAGTATAAAGGCGAAGTAAAGAAGAAAATGCGATTACATACCTCGTATGTCGTAATTATTTCGTAACTTTGCCGAGATAATAGGATTTGTCAAATCGTAAATATAATATAGTAAGATGTCACTGAATAAAGTAATGCTGATTGGCAACGTGGGCAACGAGCCCGAGGTGAAATATGTGGAACAAGGCGTGGCCGTGGGCAGTTTTCGTCTGGCCACAACGGAGCGTGGCTATACGCTGCAGAACGGCACGCAGGTGCCCGAACGCACGGAATGGCACAACGTGGTGGTGTGGCGCCGCCTGGCTGAGACGGTGGAGAAATACGTGCACAAGGGCGACAAACTGTACATTGAGGGGCAGTTGCGCACGCGTTCCTGGGACGACCGTAACGGTATAAAGCGCTATACCGTGGAGGTGTGGGCTGACAATATGGAGATGCTCACTCCGCGTGCCAACGGGGCGCAGCCGGCCCCCGCACCGGCTGCTGCTGAACCGGCAGCCAATGACGTAACCGTTGCTCCCTTCTGATGGACTTTACAGTACTACAACAGATAACCGTTACAGAACCCGACCTGAACAGCATCGTGGCCCTCTCCGTGGCTGTGGTGCTGCTGGTGTGTTCGGGTTTTGTTTCTGCTTCCGAGATAGCCTTCTTCTCGCTCTCTCCTTCCGAACTGAGCGAAATAGAGGAGGAACGCCACCGCAGCGACAGCAAGATAACGCGTCTGCGGCAGGACAGCGAACGCCTGCTGGCTACCATTCTCATCAGCAACAATCTGGTGAACGTGGCCATCATCAACCTCTTGAACTACGGCCTGCTGCGCATCTTCGACTTCGGCATGGCCTATTGGCTCGAGTTCCTGCTGATGACGGTGGTGCTCACCTTCCTGCTCCTGCTCTTTGGCGAGGTCATGCCCAAGATATATTCCGCCCAGCATCGCCTGGCCTTCTGCCGTATGGCAGCCCCCGTGTTGCTGGGGCTCAACAAGGTGTTCTATCCCTTCTCCGCACTGCTTGTCCGCAGTAAGGGCATCACCGAGCGCCTGATGGCCCACGAGGCCGAGGCGCTGACGGTGGACGACCTGGAACAGGCACTGGAACTGACCGACCAGCAGGAGATTGCCGAGGAGAGCCGGATGTTGCAGGGCATCATCCGCTTCGGTGGGGAGACGGTGCGCGAGGTCATGACCCCGCGTGTGGACATGGTGGACCTGGAGATGCGCACGCCCTATCCCGAGGTGCTGCAGTGCATCGTGGAGAACAACTATTCGCGCATTCCCGTCTACAGCGAGACGGAGGACAACATCAAGGGTGTGCTCTACATCAAGGACCTGCTGCCCCACCTGACGAAGCCTGCCACGTTCCGCTGGCAGTCGCTGATACGCCCCCCGTACTTCGTGCCCGAGACGAAGATGATTGACGACCTGCTGCGCGACTTCCAGCAGAACAAGGTGCACATTGCCATCGTGGTCGACGAGTTCGGCGGCACCAGCGGTATCGTGACGATGGAGGACATCCTGGAGGAAATCGTGGGCGAGATAGACGACGAATACGACGAGACGGAGAAGCCCTACGTGCGGCTGAACCAGAACACCTACGTCTTCGACGCCAAGTGCCTGCTCACCGACTTCGGCCGTCTGCTGCAACTCGACGACGACTTCTTCGACGAAGCCGAGGGCGAGGCCGACACACTGGCCGGCCTGCTGCTCGAGATTAAGGGCGAGTTCCCCAAACTGCACGAGAAAATCACCTTCCGTAACCTCACGTTCGAGGTGGTGGAACTCGACGAACGGCGCATCGTGACGATAAAGGTAATCGTGGGCAAGAAATGATTCCCACGCTCAAATGGAACAGAAATGCCGGCGTTTTCTTTGAAAAGTCAAATAAATTCGCTTATTTTGCACTGAAAAACCAGGATACGAACCGATGACGATAGCCATAGTCATACTGATGTTGCTGGCCTACTTGTTGATAGCCAGCGAGCACGTGACCCATGTGAACAAGGCCACGACGGCCATGTTTGCGGGCATCACGGGGTGGATATTGTACCTCTGCTCGGGTGTCGACCAGCAGACGGCGGTGCACGATGCCTTCACGGCCCATTCGGTCTACTTCTGCAGCATAGTGCTCTACTTGCTGTCGACGATGGCCATCGTGGAGGTGCTCAGCGACAATGGCTGCTTCGACTTCATCAGCGACTTCCTGCGCACCCGTTCGCGCCGGCGTTTCCTGTGGGGGACGGTGCTCATCACCTTCCTCCTGAGTGCCAACCTGGACAACCTGACCACCGTGGTGCTGATGCTGACCGTGATGAAGCGTCTGCTCGCCAACCGTCGGCAGCGGCTCTATGTGGGTGCCGCCATCGTCGTTGCGGCCAGTTGCGGCGGTTGCTTCACCGTCATCGGCGACGTCACCTCCCTGATGATTTGGACCAAGGGAGCCGTCACTCCCACGGCCTTCGCACAGGCCATGCTGCTGCCTGCCCTGGTGGCAACGGCCATACCCACTCTGCTGATAAGTTTCGACCTGCCCGATACACTCGACATCAACCGTCGCCACATCGTCTACCGTGGCGACGACTCGGCCATGCCCCTGTGGCAGCGCATCACCATGCTCGTCCTGGGCATCGGCGGACTGTGGTTCGTGCCTACGTTCCACCGGCTCACGCTTCTGCCCCCGTTCCTCGGTTCGCTGTGCGTGCTGGGCGTCATCTGGGTGCTTAACGAGGTGTTCAACCGCACGAGTCTGCGCACCGAACAGCCCTTGACGTTGCCCAGTAGCGACCGTCGCCTGCAATACGAGGTGCTGCAGGTCATCATGTTCTTCATCGGTGTGGCCCTGGCCGTGAGTGCCCTGGTGGAGATTGGTGCCATGCAGGCCGTGGGCCGTTGGATTGACAACAACATCCACGACATCTACGTTTTTTCCGTCTTCACCGGCGTACTGTCGGCCGTGCTCGACAATATCTGCCTCACGCTGTCTGCCGTCAGCATCTACGACGTCCTGCCCGATGCCGATGCCGCGACGCCTTACCAGCAGTTCTTCACCCAGAACGGTCAGTACTGGCACCTCATCGTGCTATCGGCCTGCGTGGGCGGTTGCCTGTTGCCCATCGGCAGCACGGCGGGCTATGCCTGGCTGAAGAGCGA
>JAFSXQ010000056.1 GCA_017444005.1 Bacteroidaceae bacterium
AATCATTTTTCAACAACGAATTGAACGAATTAAACGAATTATTATATTGCTGATAATCAAGTTGCTATAAATTCGTGAAATTCGTTTAATTCGTTGTTTAAACAAAAAAAGAGGGTATGTCGTGAATTATGACACACCCTCGTTTAACATTAGTTCAGCCGGAGGCCTGTGGTGGTGTAGGTTCGGCCGTTGCGGACGATGACGATGCGACGGTCGCGCACCTGCTTGCGCGTGCCGAACGGGCTGTCGGTGGTCGGGGCGGTCAGGGCCGTGACAATCTCGGAGGGCAGGCCCTCGGCTCCGGAGTCGGCAGTCATGTAGGCGGTGAAGCCCCAGATGGCCTCGGCATCGCACTTCACCATCGTCTGGCCGTTCCAGACGAGTTCATTGCCGGTGGTGTACTCGGTGCTGTAGGTGCCGAGGAGTTGGCTTTCGGCGTATGGTTCCTCGAAGCCCAAGGATACCTGGTGGGTTCCCGGTTCGCCCTGGAGCAGAACGGGGGTTGCCGATGGAACCAGTGTGCCCATGGAGGTCAATTTCAACTTACCGTCGACCACATTAATAACGTATGCTACAAGTCCGTCGGGCAACGTAGCCGTTTGCGGCAGATAGGTGCTGCCCCATCCGTTGTCGGCGATGGTAACGGGCACGACGTTGACGTACTCGAGCCAGAAGTTGTTGTAGTCGCTGTTGTAGTTCGAACGATACATGATGTCGTGCGAAGAGTTGTTGACCATCAGGTTGCGCTCGCCCTTCGACCCGTCCAGGGCCACAACGTAGTAGGCTCCCAGGGTGCCGTCGGCAGAGGGACGGAAGTCCATGTGGCTCTTCACTTCACCGGGCATGTGGAGCCAGTTGGTGTCCATGTAGAAGCCGTTGAGGTAGTTGATGAGATACTGGCCGTCGTAGAAGAAGATGCCATAGTCGTCGGGCTCGGTGCTGAGCGAGAGGCACTCGTGGTCGGTGCCTGAACTGTTTTCGTCGAACGAACGGACGTAGCCCAGCGTCTTGGCACTGCGCAGGCGCAGGAAGGTGCCGGAGAGGGGCTGGTTGATGTGGATGCCGTCGAGGACCTTCTTCAGCCGCTGGTTGAGGGCGGTCAGGTTATCGAGCGAGGCCTGCGAGATGGCGGGCTCTCCCAAGGTGAGCAGTTCCTCCGCCTCGGCCATTAGGGCCGTGTAGTCCTCGTCGCCCTCGCTTTGGCTGTAGCAGTTGAGCACACCGGGCTGGAGGTAGTCGGCATACTGGCGTGCCTTATTGTAGTTGTTGCGTACCGAGGTCAGCATGTTCTCGATGCTCTTGGCCAGTTCCTCGTCGGCATCACCGATGACCACTTCGTCGAGGGTGAAGATGTTGCCGTCCCACTGGAAGTCGTAGAGTTTGATGCTGGTGTCGCTGGAGCCTACGTACCAGTTGACCTGGAAGTCGGGGTTGTCGCAGATGAGCACGCCCTCGTAGGCGCGGCCCGTGGTGGCGTCGGTGCCGCCCTGGTCGCTGACGTGGGTCTTGATGTACCAGTCGCAGCCCTCGTCGTTCCACAGGGCCTCGCCTGCCATCAGGTTAGAGTTGGCATTGTTGTGGATGCGGGCCGTGACCACGCCGTCGGCCACCGAGCCGGTGAAGTAGAACTGCGTGGCCTCGTCGGGATTGTCGGTCAGGCCCAGTTTCTTGTCGTCGGCCCGATAGAGGGCGTAACTGGGCTTGTTCTTGGCAAAGAAGCGGGTGTTGCGGATGCGGTAGTAGACGGGGTTGGCCATGTCGGTGGTGAGTTTGGGCAGGCCGACGTTAGGGTCGTCGGGTTCGGCATCGATGCTGACGAACTTGAAGCGACATCCCTTGTCTTCGTAGTTGCCGCCGTCGTAGGGCATGACGACCCAGCCCAGGTTGTTCTCGGTGCCGTGCGACGAGCCGCGGTTGCTGAGGTATTCGCCGTCGACGAAGAGTCCGTAGTAGTCGCCGTAGGTGGTCATGATGGCCTGGAAGGGCGTGGGCTCCTGCTCGACGCCGTATTGCAGGAAGCGGGCCGTCACCTGGTCGGTGGCCGAATAGCCGCTACGTGTGGTGCCCTCGGTGTAACTGACGGGCTGTCCGTCGGCCGTGTAGATGAGCAGTTGCTGCGGGTCGGCGCCCTGCATGAAGTAGAACTGCTGCTTCTGGGCGTCGGCGCCCTCCAACTGTCCCACGTAGGTCTGGATGGCGGGATAGCCGTTCTGGTTGCCCAGCGTCCAGTAGTCGATGTCGGGACGCGCGTCGAGCACGTAATAGAGATGTTTATCGGCGGCGGAGGTGGTGAGTTGTATGCCCAGTTGGTCTACGTTCACCGGGTCGCCGGGGCTGGCCGTCTGTACTCCGTCGACAGGCCAGGGAACGTAGTCGCCCGTGGTCAGCGTCGGCCGCTTGGCACCGTAGGCCTTCAGCGAATCGGTCAGTTCCTGGGCCAACTGCAGGGCCAGTTCGGGCTGCTCCTTGGCCAGGTTGTGCTCCTCGGAGATGTCCTCGCGGATGTTGTAGAGGCGGCGCTCCTGGTTCTCCCAGAAGTAGAGCAAGTGGTAGTCGCCCTTCATGATGGCGCTCCAGGCTCCGTAGCCCTCGGCCTTGTCCTGCGACTCGCCCCAGCGGTTGGGGTAGTGCCAGATGGCCACGCGGTCGCGGCTGATGCTGGTGTCCTTGATGAGGTCGACGAAACTCTTGCCGTCGACCGTCTGCACCGTCTGGTACTCGTTGACTCCGGCCAGTTCCAGGATGGTGGGGAAGAAGTCCTCGATCATGACGCGGTTGTCGTTCTTCACGCCTTCCTCCACGACGTTGAGCCACGACACAATCATGGGCTCGTGCACACCGCCGTCGTAGCCACTTCCCTTACCGCCCCGGCTGGGATAGTTGGGGTCGTGGTTCAGGCGGCCCTGACGGGGCGACACGCCCTGTCCGCCGTTGTCGGACATGAAGAGTATGACGGTGTTGTCGGCCACCGCAGGATGGGCCTCCAGCCAGTCCATCAGGTCGCCCAGGCTCTTGTCCATGCCTTCGATGAGGGCGGCACGGTTCACCTCGCTGGTCGACAGGGTGGCGCCGAACTGCTCGTCGTACAGTCCCGTGTAGTTGCCCGTGAAGCGGGTGTCGGCATCGTAGGGCGTGTGGATGGCGTAGTGCGACATGTAGAGGTAGAAGGGGCGGTCGCCCTCTACGGCTTTGTCAAGATTTTTGATGGCCTCGCGGGTCAGGGCCTCGGTCAGGAATATGCCCTGTGCGGCGTATTCCTCCAGTCCGCCTATCTTCTGTATGGCGCTGCCGTAGTTGTCCTGCGCCAGGTAGGTGCCGGGGCCTCCGGCATATCCGCCGGCTATGTTCACGTCGAAGCCGAAACTGGTGGGATTGGCTCCCGAGGTGTTGGCGGCTCCGAAGTTGCCCTTACCGCAGTGGATGGTCAGGTAACCGGCGTCCTTCAGCAACTGGGGGAGTGGGGTGATGAGCGTCGAGTGGACGCGGTCGGTCTGGGTGGCCGTCGCGGCAGGCTGTACGCCGTTCCAGTTCCAGTCGGGCAGGTTGACGTTGCTGCCCGAGGCATTGGTGTTCTGGTTGTACGACTCTATCCAGTTCGTCACTCCATGCCGTGCGGCGTTCATGCCCGAAAGCAGGGAACAGCGCGAGGGGGAACTGACGGGACAGGCGTAGGCATTGGTGAACATCATGCCCTGGTCGGCCAGCCGCTGCATGTTGGGCGTGCGGTAGCGGGCGTTCTGCGGCGTCTCTTCAGTCCAGAAGGGCAGCGACGTGTCCTGCCACCCCATGTCGTCGACCAGGAAGAAGATGATGTTGGGCCGGTCGGCTGCTTGGGCCACGGCCGAGGCTGCCGTCAGCAACGGCAACGTGTTGCGTAGAAGTTTGGTCAGCATAGGCGTTAGATTTAAGTAAGGTTAATGGTTGTCTACTGAGCGCAAATTTAGTGCTTATTTCCGACTTCTCCAATAAAAAGCATGAAAAAATAAAGGGGCGCGTCGCAATTCGTTGAGGGGGTTGAATCAAATAATTGAGCCGACAGGAAGGAAGTTTCACGGAAAATCACTACATTTGCAGGAAAATAGAACTGAAAGAGATGCAAGAGAGGTACGATATCGTGGTGGTGGGCGCCGGGCACGCCGGGTGCGAGGCCGCCTGTGCTGCGGCCCAGATGGGAGCGCGGACGTTGCTTATCACGATGGATATGAACAAGATAGCGCAAATGTCGTGCAACCCGGCCGTGGGCGGCATAGCCAAGGGGCAAATCGTTCGCGAGATAGATGCCCTGGGCGGACACATGGGGCAGGTTACTGACCTGACTACCATACAGTTCCGCATGCTGAACCGTTCGAAGGGGCCCGCCATGTGGAGTCCCCGGGCGCAGTGCGACCGCGGCCGGTTCATCTGGGCCTGGCGCCACGTGGTGGAGAACCAGCCGAACCTCAGCATCTGGCAGGACCAGGTGCGGGAACTGCTGGTGGAGGACGGACAGGTGCGAGGCGTGGAAACCTACCTGGGCATGACGTTCCTGGCGCGCTGCGTCGTCGTCACGGCCGGCACGTTCCTGAACGGACTGATGCACATCGGACGCACCCAACTGGCCGGCGGACGCTGTGCCGAACCGCCCTCGCTCCTGCTCTCGGAGAGCATTGCCCGGCACGGCATCACCGTGGGCCGCATGAAGACGGGAACCCCCGTACGCATCGATGGCCGCTCGGTCCACTTCGAGGACATGCAGGAGCAACCGGGCGACACGGACTTCCATAGATTTTCATACTTCACAGAGGACGCAGAGGAGACAGAGCACACAGAGAAGGAGTCCCCTTCTTCCAAAGTCTCTGCGTCCCCTGTGAGACATCTCCCCTGCTGGATTACCTACACTAACCCCGCCGTCCACGAACGCCTGCGGCAGGGCCTGCCCGACTCGCCGCTCTACAACGGCCAGATACAGTCCATCGGGCCCCGCTACTGCCCCAGCATCGAGACGAAACTCGTCACCTTCGCCGACAAGGACCAGCACCAACTGTTCCTCGAACCCGAAGGGCTCGGCACGCAGGAGTATTACCTCAACGGCTTCTCCTCGTCGATGCCCATCGACGTGCAGGTGGAGGCGCTGCGACTGATTCCGGCCTTCCGCGACCTCCGGATTTACCGCCCCGGCTATGCTATCGAATACGACTACTTCGACCCTACCCTGCTCCACCATACGCTGGAATCGAAACGGGTGGATGGGCTGTTCCTGGCCGGACAAGTGAACGGAACGACGGGCTACGAGGAGGCGGCCGGACAGGGACTGGTGGCCGGCGTGAACGCGGCCCTGAAGTGCTCGGGCGGCGGCGAGTTCGTGATGCATCGCGACGAGAGTTACATCGGTGTGCTCATCGACGACCTGGTGACCAAGGGCGTGGACGAACCGTACCGCATGTTCACCAGCCGGGCCGAGTTCCGCATCCTGCTTAGGCAGGACGATGCCGATGCCCGACTGACTCCTCGCGCCCACGCCCTGGGACTGGCCACCGCCGAGCGTATGCGCCACTGGGAGGAGAAGCGCGACGAGATAGCCCGCATACTGGACTTCTGCAAGAACTATTCCGTGAAGGCGGCGCTCATCAATCCGCATCTGGAAGCCCTGGGCAGTACGCCCCTGGCGAAGGGGTGCAAACTGGTTGACCTCATCAGCCGTCCGGGCCTTTCGTTCGAGAACCTCTCCCCTGCCCTGCCCCGCCTAGCCGAGGCCATCAGCCAGACGCCCAACCGGCGCGAAGAGATTGCTGAAGCCGCAGAGATACAGATTAAGTACAGCGGCTACATCGAACGTGAACGCCAGCAGGCCGAGAAGATGCAGCGTCTGGAGGAACTGCGCATACGGGGACGGTTCAAGTACGACGAGATCCTCTCGCTCAGCACCGAGGCCCGCCAGAAACTCTCCCACATCGACCCCGAGACGCTGGCGCAGGCCAGTCGCATCCCCGGCGTCAGTCCCAGCGACATCAATGTCCTCATGGTGCTCATGGGACGCTAATGTTTCACGTGGAACAAAGAACCGCCTAGTCCCTCCTAGCACAACCTAGTTAATCCTAGAACGACCTAGTAAGACCTATAAAAAAGAATAGAACCAATGAACAACGAGACCCTACTAAAGAACCTGCGCAACGTGCCCGACTTCCCCATCAAGGGCATCCAGTTCAAGGACGTCAGCACCCTGTTCAAGGATGCCGAATGCCTGCGCATCATGGTGGACGAACTGTACGAACTGTACAAGGACAAAGGCATCACCAAGGTCGTCGGCATCGAGAGCCGCGGCTTCATCGTGGGCGCCGCCCTGGCCCTGCGGCTGGGTGCCGGCTTCGTCATGTGTCGCAAGCCCGGCAAACTGCCTGCCGAGACCCGCAAGGCTACGTATATGAAGGAGTACGGCAAGGACACCATAGAGATACACACCGACGCCATCACCGAGGACGACGTCGTGCTGCTCCACGACGACCTCCTGGCCACTGGCGGCAGCATGAAGGCCGCCTACGGACTGGTAAGGGAATTCAACCCCAAGAAGGTGTACATCAACTTCATTATTGAACTCACCATCGAGGGTCTGAATGGCCGCGCCGTGTTCGA
>JAFSXQ010000057.1 GCA_017444005.1 Bacteroidaceae bacterium
GGCCTCTGTCCGGGCTACTACACCGGGGCCCGGCGCTTCGTCGACGACGTGGCCCGCACCTTCGTGGGCGACATGGGCCTGGAGCGGGCCTACCTCGTGGAGACGCGCACCAATTCCGAACTCGTCAGCACCAACGTCCAACTCTTCAACGAGGCCGAACTACACTCCTCGCAACTCGACAACGACCCGCGCGCCACCCGCCTGCAGAATGCCGCGAAGAACGCCCCCTTCAAGTCGCCCGCCACGAAGGACATCTTCGACCACCTGCCCCGCCTGGACATGGTCTACGTCTACACCGACTACGCCCCACGCCGCCAGGGCGACCCCCGCTACCGCCAGGCCGACCAGCCCACCGTCACCGTCGACCTCCGCACCATGCCCGACGGCGGGCAGCGCATGACCTGGCGCGACCGCCGCATGCTGCTCACCGGCTTTGCCGTCTGCGACGACTTCTACCAGCCCGACTACTCCAGGCAGCGCCCCGCCCAGCCCACCGACTACCGGCGCACGCTCTACTGGAACCCCGACGTGCCCCTCGGTGCCGACGGCACGGCCGAAATCCGCTTCTTCAACAACAGCCGCCCCACCCGCCTGCAGGTCTCTGCCGAAGGCCTCTCCCCCCAGGGTCAGCCCCTCACCGGCACGCTCTGGCCTGCGGAGTGATCGGCACATCTTCCGGGGTAGGGAAATATCCTTACATGTCGCTCGGCGTTATCACGCGCCGAGCGTAAGAAAACGAGGTGCTGATAATCAATCCGTTACGCTTCTGATAGAAAGATTAGTAATTTTTCGCGGATAAGATTAGTAATCTTCTACCGATAAGATTAGTAATCTTCCGGCCTTAAGATTAGTAATCTTCTGCCCCGAAGATTACTAATCTTTTTCTCGCCGGTAAATAATGTTTACATCTTTGCTCCTGCTCTCTTCCTCTATTTTACACAAACCTTTCGGCCGTTCACGATATTCAATCCCTTCTGCAGGGAACTGATGCGCTGGCCCTGCAGGTTGTAGATGCCTCCATTCTTCAATTTCTCAATCGCTGCATTTTCCTCCATCCCTGTCACGATGGCTTCGAACTCGCCTGTGAAGGACTCGCGGCTATTCTCCATAGTGACGGTGTAGCGGCCTTCCGGGTACGAAGAGATGTCGATGTCGAGGCCTACGATGTTGCCGGCGTCGATGGCCTTCTCGTAAACGACGTTGCCCATAGCGTCAGCGATGCGTACCAGGTACGTATCGTCGAGCGGATTGAGATTGATGTCCAGTCGCTGTTCGCTGTACTCGCCATATAGCGACGGCTTTTCCGCCTCCCTTCTCATCGGCGACTGGGGCTTTGTCTTGATGGTGTGGGTGAAGTCGAAGCGGTTCCGGACATTCAGCGCTTCGGGGGTGGCTCCGTCCTCATATCCGTCGTTGAGGTAGATGACCTCGTCGCCAACGGTGCACGACATCAGGGACCATGCAGGGTCTGCTAATTCTCCGTCAATGACATTTGTCGTCATGCCGTAAAGGCCTCCGACGCCTTCCAGCCAAGGGGTACTCCAAACGGTGCGGCCTCCCTCTTTACACATCACCACGTCTCTGAATACGCCCTTAAAGCCCTTCATTCCTCCTGTCTGTCTGGCCCCAATCACGTATAATCCATCATCTATCTGCACGGTGTCGTTGGCCTCGGCAGAGAAGTCGTACATCATCCTGAACTGCTGGTTTGTCGGGTTGTAAAAATATACTTTCTGGTCTTCTTCGTACCATGCTCCCATATAGTTCAGCGAGGAGCGCTGTGAATCGTATTCTGCGAAATCAGGGCTGACATACCGCTGCTGCATCATCTGCTTGCAGGTTCTTCCGTCGATGATGGTGTCACCGTCGAAGTAGAAGTACTCCACCCACTGAACAGGATTGCCCGAGCCTTCTGCTCCCACCTTCCACACTTTGCCGTCTTCGACGAAGGGGCGGTAAGACATATTGATGTCAGGTTTGCTCTGGATGTTGAAGTCATCAGCCGTAAAGATACACTCTCCACCCTCATAACAGGAGACAAAATACGTATACACTCCGGGCGCTCTCACGTACGGTTCATGAGAGGGTATCTGGTCCTCAATACCACTGCTTGCCGAACCTACTCCCTCGACCCAGATGTCATGCCATACACCTTCGCCATCGTATTCTATCGTTGAGAGTTCTTCTCCCTCTTCTGAATATTTCTGCAAACAGGTGTATCTGCGGAACGGACGATGATTCACCTCTATGGTATCGAGGCCATAGACCATCCAGTTGTTATTGCGTGCACCCATTCCTGCCTTCCAGGTAAACACTCTTCCGAAATCATCACGACCGAAATCAAAGAAGGATTTCATAAGCGGCGTGTCGTATGAGTTGTCGCCAAAATCTAAACTTTTTAGAACTTGGCGTCCTCGTTCAAGAATGAGGCAAACGAGTCTCTCGGTCTTCTCGTCCTGATACCAGAGTTTCTTGTAAGTGGTACGCCTGATGATGGTGTCGCCTTTCACAACGTATGAATAGGGGTCGCGATGTTCACCGTCTTCGTCTAAGTAATAACGGATATAGTTCCATCGTTTCCCTTCGATAGCCATCTTATGATACCCTTCCTCTGTTAGGTCCGGCTCAATGGTCTGATAGAGCCTCTCACCATTCACTTCACAAGCATTAAGGCTATTGTAGTTTCCAGGAAGGGGCTGCATGCCAAAGAAATCCATCGTAGATCCCACCCCTTCTATCCAATACATTGGCATGCCTTCCTCCGAGTGGCTATCAATAATCTGGAGGGTGTATTTCCTGATGGGAATGCCGCCATTATCCTCCGTCTGAATATCTTCTACAAGCATCTTGCCCACATCGACATTAATCGTATCCCCCGCTTCGCAGTCGAAATCATACAACAGCACGGACTCATCTTTTGTAGGAAAGAAACAGAAGACTTCTCTGTTCTCCTCATACAGAGCACCCTCATATCTTACCTTATTATCGTTGTAACTATTGTTGGAGTACATCTTGATACAGTTCTTTCCTGCAATCAGGGTATCTCCTTTCAAATCATAGTAATAATAATGGTCATACTCGGCTGGGCGCAAAGGCATGAAGTTGTCGTACGTCCAATGCTTACCCTCCTCGACCAGTGGGCGATACTCGTTTTCCCCCACCTGTGCTGACATTGTAATGGATGTGAACACGCATGCAATAAATAATAAGATGTGTTTCATGTCTATTTGCTTTTTGTAATTCTGAACTCTTAATGCTTAACTCTTCAGTATCTGTTCCAGCGTAACGTCGGGATTGGTCTCTCCGAACATGTCCTTCTTCAGTTTGAGTTTGCGGTGCTGGACGGCAGAGACGGTGATGCAGTAGATGTTGCCGATGGTGCGGTTGCTGAGGCCCAGGCGGGTGAGGATGCACAGGCGGATGTCGTCCTCCGTCATATCGGGGTACTGCTCCCGGAGGTTGGCGAAGCGGTTGTTGTCGATGGCGTTGAGCGTACGCTCTATCTCGCTCCATTCGCGCGGACTGAGATAGATGAGCGAATCGCTGCTCTGGTTGAGTTTCTTCATCACCTCCATGCGTTCGAGGATGAAGTTCTGCAGGAATGCCACCACTTCGTTGGCCTGGTGCAGCAGGGCCTTCTGGTGCTCTGCCTCCTGCCGGAGTTGACGTTTCTCCAGAAGTTGTGCCCGCATCCTATAGCGAGCAACCAGTACAATCGCGGAAATGACCAGGAGCGCCACAATGACGACGACCAGGAGCGTGCGCCCATACATCTGCGAACGGTATTCGAGTTGCTGGTTTTCCATTTCCTGCCGCAGGGTTTCCTGATAGTAGTCGTCTTTCTGTTCGAGCGCCTTATAGTAGAAGTCCTCCATTTGCTCGAAGGCATCGGCCACGCTGTCCTCCACTTGCGTGGCATTCAGCCGCCGGAGGGCTATCTTGGCGAGGTTGCTCCGTACGATATACGCCAGGTGGGCATCATCGCCCGGACGGATCTGACGATAGACGGCCTCGGCCGAATCGAGCAGGTCGAGACTGAGGTAACTGCGGGCCAGCACCTGCAGCGCGCCGAGTCGCAGGTCGGCTGTTGCTATAGCATTTGCCTGCAGGGCATAATCGAGCGCCTGCCGATAGTCTTCCTTCGCCCAGGCGATGTTGGCAAGGCTGGTGAGCGTCTGACACATCAGGTCGCTCATGTGTCCCTTCTCGGCGATGTCGTAGGCGCGACGGATGAAATCGAGGGCCTCGTCGTATGTCCCAGCGTTGGTGAAGGCCACTTGTGCGGCGTATGTACCGGCATAGTCGAGCAGGATGACTTCGTTCCGCTCGTCGTCGGGGTGCTGCTCATAGACGGTCAGGGCATTCTTCATCAGTCGCAGGGCTTCCTCGGGGTTGCTCTGCGACAGGGCTTCCGCCAATCGTTGGTACGCGATATACTGGGTATGCCAGTCCGCAGATGCTTCCGAAAGGTGGATGGCTTTCCGCAGCAGGGTCTCGCCCAGACGGATGCTGTCGTTGGCCAAAGCGGTTTCAGCCTCCTCCAGACAGACCTTCGCTGTCAGGGGAGACGAACCTTGCTGCCGGCAACTGCAGGCAAGCAGCAAAACGCCCAGAATAAGGATGTGCCAAACTTTCGTGTGCATAATAGTTGTCGATTCTGCTGCAAAGTTACGGTTTTTATTTGGAAGTTGTATCGGTTGCCTATGGAAAATACGTAAACGCTGCAAAATCTCAAAGCGCTACGAATCAGTTGTTTATGCAAATCTGAGGGAGATGACCTATGGAAAATTAAGTTTCGGGGTATGGAAAATGCCGAGATTTTGCCCCCATTTTGTCCTCAATCGGTCTTTAACCCACATTGCAACGAGCGCGACGGACCACTTCGATACTCCCGTTCGGGAATTTGCAAAAATATTTGCATTTCCGCTCACTTATTCGTACCTTTGCCCTATGTTTCGGCGAATTTTATACCTTTTTCTCTTTATCACGTGCGCATGCGCAGGGGCATGGGCCGGGGAACATGTGCGGCTGACAAACCTGCCGCACGTCTACATAGAGACGTTCACGGGCCGCAGCATCACCAGCAAGAGCAACTACGTGCTGGCCCGCATGTGGCTGGTGGACGAGGCGGACAACGTGCAGTTCTTCGACTCGCTGGAGATTCGCGGACGCGGCAACTCCACATGGGGCATGGCCAAGAAACCCTATAAACTGAAGTTCCACGAGAAGGAGAAACTGCTGGGCAAGGGCCATGCCAACACGAAGAAGTGGACGCTGCTGGCCAACCACGGCGACAAGACGCTGATGCGCAACGCCGTCGGCAGTGCCCTGGGCCAGTTCGTGGGGCTGAAGTTCAACCCGGCGGCACGGTTCGTCGACCTGACGCTCAACGGCCAGTTCGTGGGCAACTACCAGTTGTCGGACCACGTCGACGTGAGGCCGCACCGCGTGGACGTGGCCGAGCAGGACCTGCCGCTGACCGGCGAGAGCAACATCACGGGCGGCTACCTGCTGGAGGCCGACGGCTTTGCCGACTTCCAGAACGGGCGGACGGGCTTCTACTCCCCGAAGCGGAGCGTGCCCGTGCGCATTCACTATCCCGACGAGGACGACATCGCCACGGACCAGTACAGGTATATCCGCAACTCGGTCTACGACTTCGAGCAGCGGCTCTTCAGCGACCAGTTCGACGACCCCGTCCGGGGCTACCGCCCCCGGGTGGACAGCACCTCGCTGGCCGACTGGTACATAGCCACGGAGGCGAGCGGCAACCCCGACGGGTTCTGGTCGGCCTACTTCTATAAGCACCGCGACGACGACCGCTTCTACTGGGGCCCGTTGTGGGACCTCGACATCGCCTACGGCAACGACAACCGCATCGGCGACACCCGGCGCAAACTGATGAAGGACGTGGGCTTCGGCGCCAGCGTCATGGGGCCGTGGGTCACGCAGTTGTGGAAGGACGAGTGGTTCGCGCGCCTCATCAACCGCCGCTATCGCGAGGTCGTCGAAGCGGGGCTGGCGGACTTCATGCTCGCCAAGGTGGACAGCCTGGCCAACCTGCTCGAACGCTCGCAACAGCGGAACTACGAACGCTGGGGCATCAGCCAGCGCACCCTGCGCGAATGCGTGCTCTACTCGACCTACGACCAGTACGTCGACGACCTGCGCTCGTACATCAGCGTACACATCCCCTACCTCCAGGAGGCCTTTGCCGCCTACCTGCCCGACGAGCCGGAGCCGAAGCCCGACCCCAAGGTGCCCGACTTCCTGCCCGACACGCTGGCCTGCTACGTCATTAGCAACTTGGGCACGGGCACCGTCGTGGACTTCGATGCTGCCAGCAATGCCGTCTGCGGCAATGCGCCCGTCGAGGACAGCGAGAGCCAGCAGTGGCTCATCCGCCCCCTGTCCGGCGGCTACATGCACATCACCAACCGCATGACGGGCCTGGCCCTGAACGACCCCACGGAGGGCGAACCCACGGCCAGCACTGAGGTGGGCTGGCAACTGAACGTGGCGGCGCCCGACTCGCTCGACACCCGTCAGCAGTGGGACATCGTCAGCCAACTGAACGGGCGCTGGAACCTGGTCAACCGCTTCAGCCAGCACGCCGCCAACCTGAGCGGCGGCAACAGTGCCGACGGCACCGGCATCATCAGTTACACCAGCGACGGGCGCAACAGCAGTTCCAACAACCGCCTGTGGACCATCGAGGCGGTAGACTGGATTGCCGACGGCATCCGTTCCATCGACAATGGGCCGTGGGCCGTGGGCGATTCTCAATTTTCAATTTTCAATTTTCAATCTGATTACGCCCTGGCCTACGATGCCGCAGGCGGTCGGTTGCACTTCGGTGCCGAACGGCGGTCCGACCTCGCGTTCGCCGTCCGCGTCTACGACCGCTCGGGCCGCCAGGTGCGCACGTTCCGCGCCTCGGACGAGTGCGACGTGTCGGCCCTGCCCCGCGGGCTGTACGTCGTTTCGTGGCGCGTACGGGGCCGTCAGCATAGCGCGAAATTCATGAAACAATAACATAGCAACACATCCGCTTTATGGAAAAGATCGACAAACTCGACAAACAGATTCTCGAAATCATCTCGACGAACGCGCGCATCCCGTTCAAGGATGTGGCCGCCGAATGCGGTGTCAGCCGTGCCGCCATCCACCAGCGCGTGCAGCGGCTCATCGACATGAAGGTCATCGTCGGTTCGGGCTACCACGTCAATCCGGGCAGCCTGGGTTACAACACCTGCACCTTCGTGGGCATCAAACTGGAGCGCGGCTCCATGTACAAGACCGTGAGCGAGGCCCTGAAGGCGATTCCCGAAATCGTGGAGTGCCACTTCACCACCGGCCCCTACACGATGCTCATCAAACTCTATGCCCGCGACAATGCCCACCTGATGGAACTGCTGAACGACAAGATTCAGGAGATTCCCGGCGTCATCAGCACCGAGACGCTCATCTCGCTGAACCAGAGCATCCGCAAGGAGGTGCCCATCGGCGCACAACGGCAAGAACAAGTTCCCACACTCGACCTATGACAGACGCACTTGACTGGAAGGCGGCGTACGATGCGCTGCTCCGGACCTTCCCGACACACAGGGCGCGCCCCGTCGTCGGCATCACGGGCAACTTCGGCGACCGCGGCTGCGAACTGGCCGAGGGCTACTTCCGCAGCGTGCTGGAGGCCGGCGGTGTGCCCCTGGTGATTCCGCCCTATGGGGACACGGAGGCCCTGCTCGCCACGCTCGACCGCATCGACGGCCTGCTCCTGTCGGGCGGCGGCGACATCAATCCGCTCTGCCTGGGCGAAGAGCCTTCGCCGGCCCTGCACAGCATCAATCCGCGGCGCGACGTGCCCGAACTGCTGCTCACGCGCCTGGCCTACGACCGGCAGATTCCCATCCTGGGCATTTGTCGCGGCATACAGGTGCTGGCGGCTGCACTGGGCGGGCGGTTGCATCAGGACATCGCCGAGGGCCTGCCCGACGTTAAGTTGATTAAGCACAACCAAGACCTGCCGCGCGAATACGCCTCGCACAGCGTCCGTCTGCAGGAGGGGAGCCTCGTCGGCCGCATCTTCGGCAATGCCGAGTCGCTGGCTGTCAACAGTTTCCACCATCAGTCCGTCAGCGAGCCCGGTCCGCACCTGCGTGTCTCGGCCACAGCCCCCGACGGCGTGGTCGAAGCCGTGGAGAGCAGCGAGCACAAGCCCATCCTGGGCGTACAGTGGCATCCCGAGTGCTTCGTCCTCCGGGGCGACGGCGCACAGATGCCCATCTTCCGGTGGATGGTCGACGAGGCCCGGGCCTACCGCGAAACCGTTCGCCTGCACAACCGCATACTGACCCTCGACAGCCATTGCGACACGCCGATGTTCTCGGACAAAGGCACCGCCTTCAACCACCGCGACCCGCAGTTGCTCGTCGACCTGCACAAGATGACCGAGGGGCACCTCGATGCCAGCATCATGGTGGCCTACCTGCCGCAGGGCGTGCGCAACGAGGCGGCGTACCAGGCCGTGGCCCGGCAGACCGAGCGCCTGCTCGACTACATACAGTGGCTGACGGAATCGAACCGCAAGTTCATCGGCCTGGCCACCACACCCAACGACCTCTACCGTCTGAAGCGCAAGGGGCGCAAGGCCCTGATGATGGGCATCGAGAACGGTTACGCCATCGGGCGCGACCTCTCGCTCATCGGGCACTTCCGCCAGCGCGGCGTCGTGTACATGACGCTGTGCCACAACGGCGACAACGACATCTGCGACTCGGCTCGCGGCAGTCAGGAGCACGGCGGACTGAGTCCGTTCGGGCGCGAAGTGGTTCGCGAGATGAACCGCGTGGGCATGATGGTGGACCTGAGCCATGGTGCCGAATCGTCGTTCTGGGACGCCCTGGAGGAGAGCCGGACGCCCATCGTCTGCAGCCACTCCAGTTGCCGCGCCCTGTGCGACCATCCGCGCAACCTGACCGACGAGCAGATGCGCGCCCTAGCCCGGAAGGGGGGCGTGATGCAGGTGACGCTGTACAACGGATTCCTGCGCACCGACGGGCAGGCCACCGTCATGGATGCCGTCCGCCACATCCTGCATGCCGTCGACGTGATGGGCATCGAGCACGTGGGCATCGGCACCGACTTCGACGGCGACGGCGGCGTGCCCGGTGTGGCCTCGGCCAGCGAACTGCTCAACCTCACCCGCCTGCTGCGCCGCGAAGGCTTCATGCCCGACCAACTGCGCCTGCTCTGGGGCGAAAACTTCCTCCGCGTCATGCGGCAAGTTCAGGTGAAAATTTAAAATTGAAAATTGAAAGTTGAAGATATGAAACGTACGCTATTTCTCATTTTCTCATTTTCTCATTTTCTCATTCTCCTCACCTCCTGCGGTCACAAGACACAGCGAGGCACGACCCGCGACACCATCCCCATGCAGCCGTGTCCGAAGTTCGTGGCGGCCAATGCCATGCGCTGCATCAAGGCGCAGTGCGACCTGGGGCCTCGCGTTCCGGGCAGCAAGGCATGGCAGCAGTGCGGCGACAGCATCGTGGCGTGGTTCTCGGCCCTGGGCCTGACGGTGGAGGAACAGCGCACCGAGGTCAGCCTCTACGACGGGACGAAGGTGCCCTGCCGGAACATCATTGCCCAACGCAATCCCTCGGAAGCCGACCGCATCCTGCTCTGCGCCCACTGGGACAGCCGCCCCTGGGCCGACAACGATGCCGACCCGGCAAACCATCACACACCCGTCCCGGCGGCTAACGACGGGGCCAGCGGCGTGGCCGTGATGCTGGAACTGGCCCGCATCCTGGCCTCTGCCGACAGCATCCCTACGGGCATCGACTTCGTTTGCTTCGATGTAGAGGATGCCGGCACGCCGCAGTGGGCCGACGACCTCTCCAGCGCCGACACCTGGTGCCTCGGTTCCACCTATTGGGCCGAGCAGGCCTTCGCCGCCGGCTATCCGGGCCGCTTCGGCATCCTGTTCGACATGGTGGGCGGCCGCGGCAGCACCTTCTCCCGCGAAGGTTACTCCATGCAGTATGCCCAGCCCGTCACCGACATGCTGTGGCACATCGCCCAGCAGAACGGCTATGGCCACTACTTCCCCCTGAGCGACGGCAACTACATCACCGACGACCACGTGGCCGTCAACCAGATTGCCCGCGTGCCGTGCATCGACATCGTGCCCTACCACACCGACGGCCCCAGTTCGTTCGGCCCCACGTGGCACACCCTGCAGGACACGCCCGAGAACATCGACCCCAACGTGCTGGAAGCCGTGGGCCAGTGCGTGCTGCAACTTATCTACAATGATGCAAAATAACCATGACCATTAACGAAATACAAGACGAGATAATCGAAGAGTTCCAGGAACTCGACGACTGGATGGACCGCTACCAGTTGCTCATCGACATGGGCAACGACCAGCAGCCCCTGCCCGAACAGTACAAAACGGAACAGAACCTCATCGACGGTTGCCAGAGCCGCGTGTGGCTGCAGGCCGACCTCGTGGACGGTCGCGTCCACTTCCAGGCCGAGAGCGACGCCCTCATCGTGAAGGGCATCGTCACCCTGCTCCTGCGCGTGCTGAACGACCAGACGCCCGAGGACATCCTCGCGGCCGACCTCTACTTCATCGAGCAGATAGGCCTGCGCGAGCACCTTTCACCCACCCGCTCCAACGGTCTGCTGGCCATGCTGAAGCAGATGAAGATGTACGCACTGGCCTTTCAAGTTAAGAACTAAGAGTGAATATTGCAAATATTTCATTTCCCGAGTACCCCGTTTTCCTCGCCCCGATGGAGGACGTCACGGACATCGGATTCCGCCTGCTCTGCAAACAGATGGGGGCCGACCTCGTGTACTCGGAGTTCGTGTCGAGCGACGCCCTCATCCGCGGCGTGAACCGCAGTCTGGAGAAACTGGAGGTGTGCGACGACGAGCGGCCCGTGGCCATACAAATCTACGGGCGCTTCGTGGAGGCCATGCGCGATGCGGCACAGATTGTGGTCGAGCAGGCCCACCCCGACATCCTGGACATCAACTTCGGCTGTCCCGTCAAGCGCGTGGCTGGCAAGGGAGCCGGTGCCGGCATGTTGCAGAACATACCCCTGATGCTGGAAATGACGCGCGCCGTGGTGGATGCCGTACCGGGAACACCCGTCACCGTGAAGACGCGCCTCGGCTGGGACCAGGAGCACCGCATCATCGTGGACCTGGCCGAACAACTGCAGGACTGCGGCATCCAGGCCCTGACCATCCACGGTCGCACCCGCTCGCAGATGTACACCGGCGAGGCCGACTGGACGCTCATCGGCGAGGTGAAGCGCAACCCGCGCATGCGCATTCCCATCATCGGCAACGGCGACATCACCACCCCGGAGCGCGCCCGCGAGTGCTTCGAACGCTACGGAGTCGACGCCATCATGGTCGGTCGCGCCACCTTCGGTCGCCCCTGGATATTCCGGGAAATAAAAGAGGGGCTGAGAGTGAAGAGCGAAGAGTTAAGAGTGAAGAATAAAAGTAACAACTTTTTCGACGAGGGAAACATTCACGAGATTAACAGAAACTATAATTCTTCACTCCTCACTCTTCACTCTTCACTCTCCCCTGAATGGAAACTCTCCGTCCTGAAACAGCAGGTGCTGACCAGCGTCGAGCGACTGGACGAACGGCGAGGCATCCTGCACAGCCGCCGTCACCTGGCCGCTTCGCCCCTCTTCAAGGGCATCCCCAACTTCCGCGAGACCCGCATCCGCATGCTTCGTGCCGAGACGGTCGAAGAACTGTTCGGAATCATGGATTCTATTAATATTGAGGATTTTAGGGCGTAGCCCTATTATGAATTGTGAATTATGAATTATGAAATAATGGCCCCCGTGGGCTCGCCCGAATCGCTGGCTGCCGCCCTGCGCGCCGGAGCCGACAGCATCTACTTCGGCATCGAGCGACTGAACATGCGCGCCCACTCGGCCTCCACTTTCACCATCGACGACCTGCGCCGCATCGCCCGCGAGTGCCGCACGTTCGGCGTGAAGAGTTACCTCACCGTCAACACCATCATCTACGACGCCGACATCGCCCTGATGCACCAAATCATCGACGCGGCCTGCGAGGCTGGCATCTCCGCCGTCATCGCCTCCGATGTGGCCGTGATGACGTATTGCCGACAGGTGGGCATGGAGGTACACCTCTCCACCCAACTCAACATCTCCAACATCGAGGCCCTGCGCTTCTACGCCCAGTTTGCCGACGTTGTCGTCCTGGCCCGCGAACTGAAGATGGAACAGGTGGCCGAAATCTACCGGCAGATTGAGGAACAGCACATCACGGGCCCCAGCGGACGGCCGGTGCGCATCGAGATGTTCTGCCACGGCGCCCTCTGCATGGCCGTCAGCGGCAAGTGCTACCTCAGCCTCGACAAC
>JAFSXQ010000058.1 GCA_017444005.1 Bacteroidaceae bacterium
CCTGAACGAACAGACACAAGGAGTGGGTTCTGAACGTCGCCGAACTTGCAGTTCATCAGGGTCTCGATGTGCTTAACGGCGGCCATTACGTCGTCGTTCAGCAGTTCCATAATCTTCTCCTGACCTACCTCGTAGTACTCGTTGCAGACGTCGGTGGTGATGGTGAAACCAGGAGGAACGGGTACGCCAATGTGGTTCATCTCGGCCAGATTGGCACCCTTGCCACCCAGTTGCTCGCGCATCTGGGCGTTACCTTCGGCTTGTCCGTTACCGAAGGTGTAAACTCTCTTTTGACTCATGTTCAATACGTATTAAATTTAATATAAATTGGTTTGTTTGTTTGCAAAGGTAACATTTAATTCTGTTTTCTCCAAATTTATTTGTACCTTTGCACCACAAATTCTAAAATATGAGTAGAAAGAGGAAAGAATTGCCCGTATTGGAGCACATTGAGATAACGGATGTGGCAGCAGAAGGCAAGGCGCTGGTGCGTGTCGACGACCTGGTAGTGTTTGTGCCCTGGGTGGTGCCCGGCGACGTGGTAGACCTGAAGTTGACGAAGAAGAAACACAGTTACGCCGAAGCGGAGGCCATCCGCTTCCATAAACAGAGCGAACGGCGCACGGAACCCTTCTGCCGTCACTTTGGCGTGTGCGGCGGATGCAAGTGGCAGATGCTGCCCTACGAAGAACAGTTGCGCTGGAAGCAGAAGCAGGTGATGGACGCGCTGACGCGTATCGGCAAGGTGGAACTGCCTGATTGCCAACCCATACTGGGCAGCCGAAAGACACGCGAATACCGCAACAAACTGGACTTCGGATGCAGCAACAAGCAGTGGCTCACCTGGGAACAGATGCGTGCGGGCGTACCTTTCGAACCGGGCATCGGTTTCCACATCAGCGGAGCCTTCGACAAGGTGTTGCCCATAAGCGACTGCGCCCTGATGGACAACCTGAACAACGACATCCGCAACTGGCTCTACCAGTATGCCATCGACAACCGGCTCACCTTCTACGACCTCAGGGCACAGGAGGGTTTTCTGCGCGGCATCGTCATGCGGAACTCGCTTTCCGGCGAATGGATGGTGACGATGCAGTTTGGTCCCAAGGCTCACGTCGAGGCCAGCAAGGAGGCTGCCGAAGAAGAAATCCGCACGGAAAGCCTGTTCGACAAGGCAGAGGCCATGCGCCTGCTGGAGGCTATGCACGTCCGCTTCCCCCAAATAACAAGCCTGATGTACGTCTACAACCCCAAGTGCAACGACACATTTGGCGACCTGGACGTACGCTGCTACTGCGGCACGCCCTACATCTACGAACTGATGGAGGACCTCCGCTTCAAGGTAGGCCCCAAATCGTTCTACCAGACCAACACCGAACAGGCGTACGAATTATATAAGGTAGCGCGCGCGTTTGCAGGTCTGACAGGCGGCGAACTCGTCTACGACCTCTACACGGGCACCGGCACCATTGCCAACTTCGTGGCTCGCGCAGCGCGTGAAGTAATAGGTATAGAATACGTGCCCGAGGCCATCGAGGATGCACGGGTGAACTCCGAACTGAACGGCATCACGAACACCCGTTTCTACGCCGGCGACATGAAGGACATCCTGACGGACGACTTCATCCGCGAGCACGGCAGGCCCGACATCATCATCACCGACCCGCCACGCGCCGGCATGCATGCCGATGTGGTGCAGACCATACTGCGTGCCGCCCCCGGGCGCATCGTCTACGTCTCGTGCAACCCTGCCACACAGGCTCGCGACTTGCAACTGCTGGACGAGGCCTATCGCGTCGCCCGCATTCAGCCCGTCGACATGTTCCCCCACACCCAGCACGTCGAGAACGTCGTCCTGCTGGAAAGAAAATCATAGTCCCGAAATATCGAAATCCCGAAATATCGAAATATCGAAATAAAACAATGAAACCCACAGCCATACTCCTCCTCCACTGCCCCGACCAACCGGGCATCATCTCTGAGGTCACCAAATTCATCACCGACAATCACGGCAACATCGTCTATCTGGACCAGTACGTCGACCGCGAGGACGGTGTCTTCTTCATGCGCATCGAATGGGAACTCGACGGGTTCCTCGTGCCGAAGGAGAAAATCAAGGAATACCTCTCCACCCTGTATGCCCAGCGCTATCAGATGACGTTCAACCTCTACTTCAGCGACGAACGGCCCCGCATGGCCATATTCGTCTCGAAGATGAGCCACTGCCTCTACGACCTGCTGGCACGCTACAAGGCCGGCGAGTGGAACGTCGACATCCCCTGCATCGTCTCCAACCACGAGGACCTGCGCTACGTGGCCGAGCAGTTCGACATCCCCTACTACGTCTGGAGCATCAACAAAGACCACTCGAACAAAGCCGAGGTGGAAGAGGCCGAGATGCAATTGCTGCGCGAGAAGCGCATCACCTTCATCGTCCTGGCCCGCTACATGCAGATTATCAGCGACGACATGATAGCCCAGTATCCCCACCACATCATCAACATCCACCACTCGTTCCTGCCTGCCTTCGTCGGTGCCAAGCCCTACCACCAGGCATGGGCCCGCGGCGTGAAGATTATCGGTGCCACCAGCCACTACGTGACGGCCGAACTGGACGCCGGCCCCATCATCGAACAGGACGTGACCCGCATCACCCACAAGGATACGCCCGAGAGCCTCGTCCTCAAGGGCAAGGACTTGGAGAAGATTGTCCTCTCGCGCGCCGTGTCGAAGCACATCGACCGCAAGATTCTGACGTACAAGAACAAGACCATCATATTCAGTTGAACGACGCATGAGCATAGCCCCTACATACGCCATTGTGACAGGAGCCGCCTCCGGTATGGGGCGCTGCTATGCCTTCCGCTTGGCAGAGATGGGCTATGGCGTAGTCCTGGTGGACATCAACGGCGAGGCGATAAACGGATTGGCCGAACTGCTCACCCGGCAACACGGCGTTCCGGCACATGTCGTTTGCACAGACCTCACACAGCCCCAGGCTGTCGACGAAATTCTGCGCGAATGCACGGAGCATGACTGTCGCGTGGAGGTGCTGGTCAACAACGCCGGGATGCTCGTCACTACACCCGTCGAGGATACCGCCCCGGAGCGCCTTCAGCGTATTATTGCCCTGCATTGCACCACTCCCCTGCTGCTCTGCCGACGGCTGATTCCGCTCATGAAGGAGCAGGGCCGGGGCTACATTCTCAACATCTCCTCCATCACTGCCTGGATGGATTGGCCCGTCATCGGCATGTACGGTTGCACCAAACGCTTTGTGAAAGGCTATTCGCGGGCTCTGCGCATAGAATGCATGGGCACTCCCGTCAGTGTCACTACGGCCATTTTTGGCGCGGTCGACACGCCCCTGCTGGGTAACCTGCCCTTCATGCGCTACCGTCGGTTGCTCTTGCGCATGGGGTTCATGATTTCGCCCGAGAAGGCAACACGGCTTGCCCTGAAGGCCATGTTCAAACGCCGCGCCACGCTCGTCCCCACCCTTTCCGACCGTCTGGTCATCATGCTCTGCCGGCTGATGCCCGACTGGCTCCTTCACACTTTAGCCCAAAGAATTAAACTATGAATATCATGCAACGCATCACAAGAAGACATTCCCGCCTTCTGTCAGCCTCCATCGTCTTCTGTCTGACAGTCTCCTGTGCCCGTCAGGCCGACTCCGCAAGCACAGAACTCACAACGCCCGGCAATCCCTACCTGCCCCTGTGGGAACACATTCCCGACGGCGAACCCTACGTCTTCGAGGACCCCGACAATCCGGGACGGCAGCGCGTCTACATCTATGGTTCGCACGACGACCTGAAGTCGGAGTACTGCGGACGCGACCAGGTGGTGTGGTCGGCATCGGTGGACAGCCTCTGGAAATGGCGCTACGACGGCGTCATCCTCGTTGTCGACAAGAACGCCAAGGGCGAGCCTCTCGACCCAGAGGGCAAGGCCGACGTGCTGTATGCCCCCGATGTAACGCTGGTGACCGACGCCAACGGACGGAAGACCTACTACCTCTTCCCCAACGACCAGACGGGCTACCGCAACGGACTGATAGCCCGTAGCAACCGCCCCGACGGCCCCTTCGAGGTGTGCAACTGGAACGCGGAGAATCCCAACCAGGTCGACGGCATCTACGGCTTCGACCCCGCCGTGTTTGTCGACGACGACGGTCGCGTCTACGGCTATTGGGGCTTCGAACACTCCTATGCCGCTGAAATCGACCCCACGACGATGTGCACCGTGAAGCCCGGCACCCAGGTGGTGGATGGCATGATTTCCGGCCGCAACGAGCCGGGCCGCTTCCGCTTCTTCGAGGCCAGCAGCATCCGCAAGATTCAGGACAAGTATGTCTTCATCTACAGCCGCTGGACGGAGCCGGGCGAGTTCGGACTGCCCGACACCAACTACACACTGGCCTACGCCTACAGCGACCATCCCCTGGGTCCCTGGACCTACGGAGGCACCCTCATCGATGCCCGCGGTCGCGAGGTGAACGAGCAGGGCGACACCATTGCATCGGCGGTGGTGTCGGGCAACACACACGGCAGCATCTGCGAGGTGAACGGGCAGTGGTATGTCTTCTACCACCGTCAGACCGGCACCGACGAGTATGCCCGACAGGCTATGGTGGCCCCCATTGAGGTGAAGGTGGAGCCGGGACCGGGCGGCAAGGTGGAGATAAGCGAAGGCGAATACACATCCGAGGGCTTTGCCACAAGCGGTCTGAATCCGTTGGAGCGCCACTCGGCGGGCATCGCCTGCTGGCTGACAGGCCCCAAAGTGGCCGTCCACGACTGGCCCTATAACATCTTCTACGGCTCGTACGTCGAGGCGTCGTATGGTACCGACACGAACTTCGACGAGCCCTACGACCTGAAGAACAACACCAACCGCGTGCTCTACAACACCGATGGCAGCATCGTGGGCTACAAGTACTTCAACTTCACCCCCACCCACGGCAAGCCCCACTGGCAGTTGGCGCTGCGGCTCATCCCCAATGGCTACGACGGCTCCATCAGCGTGATGGCCGACCGTCCCTGGGCGTCGCAGGGCGGCCGTCTCCTCGGCACCATCCAGTTGCGGGCCAACATGCCGAAGACCTCGACAGAACTCACCGTCGACCTGCCCGAACTCTCCCAACTGACGGGCAAGCACGCCATCTACTTCGTCTTCTCTTCTCCCACCCGCGAGAGATCGCTCTGCACCCTCGAGGACTTCGTGTTCAAACAATAATATGCGGTGCGATGAGTTCGTATTGTGAGTTCCACGCGTGGAACTCGCCAGTTCCATGTGTGGAACTCATCAGTTCCACGCGTGGAACTCACTTTTAGAACAGTTCGGGGAAATAGGTGAACAGCATCCTGGCCCTATTCGGCACACGAATAAAGCAGGTGCAAAAGTCGCCTCATGCGACAAATATAATCATAATTATTGAAATATACAATAGAAGGAAAAAAAGTTTGAAAATTTGTGTCTGAATGTTGGTGCATTCGGATTTTTGACTTACCTTTGTGGCATGAATTCACTGCCAATACTAATCGAGAACCTGCTGCTGACCCGCGACTACGTGGTAGTCCCGGGCTTGGGCACGTTCATTGCCCAGCCGACGGTGGCCCTGCGAATCGACGCCGAGGAGGCCTTCCTGCCCCCCGTGCGTTTGTTGCGCTTCAATGCCGACCTGCGGCACGAGGACAGCCTGCTGGCCAAGTCCATTAGTTGCGTCTACGACACAACTGACGAACAGGCCGGGCAGATGCTTTCCAACTGGGTAGCAGAACTTCTCCAGGCAGTGGACAGCGAGCGGGAACTGGAGTTTGGCAACCTGGGCATGTTCACACGGAAGAACGACGGTACGCTTGTCTTCACCTCCCCGGAATCAGGCATTGCCTCGCCCGACTACTACGGGTTGGACGCCTTCCACATCAGTGAGGTGCAGCCCGAGCCGAGGGCAAAGATCGTGCCCATGACGGCCACGATGGAGACCAGCGACAAGGAGATAACCATCCGCATCAACCGCCGCATTGCCAACTTCTTCGTTGCTGCATGCGCCGCCGTAGTACTGTTCATCGTCTTCAACAATCCGCTGCCAGCCTCGGTCGGAACCGAACAGCGTAGTAGCGTGCGCGAACTGCTCATGGGCAAACTGGAGGCAGATGCAAATGCCGCCCCCACGGAAGCCCCCAAGGCTGAACAGCCCAAACGGAAAACGGTGGTACTGCTGAGGCACATCGTGGTGCCCCAGGCTGCGCCGGTCCCCGAGGCGGAACAGCCGACAGCCGAACCGGTGAAGCCCCAGCCGGTCGTCAGTGAACCTGCGGCACCCAAGGCGCCCGAAAGTCCGAAGGCTGTAGCGAGTGCTTCAGTTGCTCCCAAGGCTGTAGCGAGTGCATCAGTAGCCCCAAAGGCTGTAGCCAAGGCTCCCGAAGTTCCCAAGGCTGCCGTCAGCACCCCCGCGCAGCAGGCTCCACAATACTGCATCGTAATGGCCAGCGCCATATCGAAGAAGAATGCCGAAAACTATGTAGAGAGACTTCGCAGCCAGGGCTTTAACAACCCGCGCGTGCTCTCGACAAGCAAGATGACACGCGTGGTGGTGGGCAACTACGCCAGCGAGTCGGAGGCCTACAACGTGGCGGAAGCCATGCGGCGCAACTCGCGCGAACTGGAATCCGTGTGGATACTCAAACTGTAACCGATGAAACGCGTCCGATGCCCCAAGTGCGACAACTACATTGTCTTCGACGAAACCCAGTACACCGAAGGGCAGCAACTGGTGTTCCAGTGCCCTCAGTGTAACAAGCAGTTTGCCATACGCATCGGCACCAGTCGTCTCCACAACAAACACGAAGAAAGGCAACTCGACGAACAGGAGAACGCCGACGAGTGCGGCAGCATCGTGGTGGTGGAGAATGTGTTCCACTACAAGCAGGTCATCCCACTGCACATGGGCGACAACGTCATCGGGCGCTACGTCCGGGGCACGGAGATAAACACCCCCATCGAGACCGCCGACCCCAGCGTGGACACGAAGCACTGCATCATCCGCGTGCAGCGCAACAAACGAGGCGAACTGCAGTACATCCTGCGCGATGCCCCCTCGAACACCGGCACTTTCTTCATGAACGAAATCCTGCGCGACCAGGACCGCATACGCCTGTCCGAGGGCGACATCGTCACCATCGGGGCCACGACCCTCATCCTGCGCACGGCAATGACAAGTGATAATTAAGAACTCCGAAGTTATGATGTGGAAATACTTTGTAATCTATATTGTGGCGATGACGGTGATTACGTTCATCGTCTTCGGCATCGACAAATGGAAAGCCCGCAACGACAAGTGGCGCACGCCCGAGTCCACCCTGTTTCTGCTCTCCATCTTCGGTGGTAGCATCGGCGGTCTGCTGGGCATGCAGGTGTGGCGCCACAAGACGCAGCACTGGTCGTTCCGCATCGGCATACCCCTCATCCTCGTGCTGCAAGTGGGCCTGATTCTGTGGTTTATATACAGATGACTAATGTAAATGATTAAATGGTAAATGAAAGACGTTCAGAAATGGAAACTCATCAGTAGCGAATACCTGTTCCGGCGGCCCTGGCTGACAGCGCGGCGTGACCACTTGCAACTGCCCAACGGAACGGACATGCCAGAGTACTACGTGCTGGAATATCCCGACTGGATAAACATCATCGCCCTGACCCGCGACGGACAGATGCTGCTCGAACGGCAATACCGCCACGGACGGCAGATGGTGGGTTGGGAAATACCGGCCGGCTGCGTGGAGGAAGGCGAAACGCCCCTGCAGGCCGCCCAGCGTGAACTGCTGGAGGAGACAGGCTACACGGGCGGCGAGTGGCACCAACTGATGGAACTGTTTCCCAATGCCAGCGCCTGCACCAACGTCTGCTACACCTTCCTGGCCACTGGCGTCGAGCGCACCAGCACCCAGCACCTGGAACAGACCGAGGACATCAGCGTCTACGAGACCCCGCTCGATGAGGTCTTCCGCATGCTGCAGGCCGGCGAGTTCCACCAGGCACCTATGGCCGCCCCGCTCTGGAAGTTCTTCTACGAACGGCATATCAATCCCTAAGGAACTCAAGAACTTAAGAACTTAAAAACTCAAGAACTTAAGAACTCAAAAACTTAAGAACTCAAAAACTTAAAAACTCAAGAACTCAAAATATGGCAATTTGGTTTGAATGCAAGATCCGTTACGACAAGACCATGGAGGACGGAAAGATAAAGAAAGTGACTGAAACATACATGGTGGACGCCCTCACGTTCACCGAGGCCGAACGCCGTTTCCTGGAAGAGGTGGAGCCCTACATGAGCGGCGAGTACGAAGTGGCCGGCATCCGCAAGGCGCGCATTGCCGAACTGATGGCCTCGAACGACGGCAACGACGACCGCTGGTACCGGGCCAAGGTGGCCTTCATCACCCTCGACGAGAAGACCGCCGTGGAGAAGCGCACCTCGCAGACGATGCTCATCCAGGCACGCGACCTGAAGACGGCCGTCGCCAACCTCGAGAAGGGCATGGCCGGCACCATGGGCGACTGGGACCTGACGGCCCTGAGCGAGACGCCCATCCTGGACATATTCCCCTACGAGAAGAAGGAAGAAGCATAAGATGTCTAGTATTCAGTCCGAAATACAGCATATCTGCGCATCGTTGCCCGAGGGCGTGCAGTTGGTTGCCGTGTCGAAGTTCCACCCCGAGGAGGCCATCATGCAGGCCTATGAGGCGGGCCAGCGCGTGTTTGGCGAGAGCCACGTGCAGGAACTGCAGCGCAAACACGACGCTCTGCCCGGGGACATCGAGTGGCACTTCATCGGCCACCTGCAAACCAACAAAGTCAAGTACATTGCCCCCTACGTCTCGCTCATCCATGCCATCGACACACCCCGCCTGCTGGCTGAGGTCAGCCGACAGGGACTGAAGTGCGGTCGCCGCATCCCCTGTCTGCTGCAGTTGCATGTGGCCCGGGAGGAGACGAAGTTCGGTTTCACTCCCGACGAGGCTGAGGAGTTCCTGCGCGGAGGCGAGTGGCGACAGATGGAGGGGGCCGAGTTGTGTGGCATCATGTGCATGGCCTCGCTCACCGACGACGAGGAACAGATAGCCAGCGAGTTCGACGTGGCCCACCAGTTCTTCCTTCACGCGCGCGATACCTATTTCTCTGACCAACCCTCGTTCTGCCAGTGCTCTTGGGGCATGTCCGACGACTACCCCATTGCCGTCCTTCACGGAGCCACGCTGGTGCGCATCGGTAGCAAAATATTCGGGCAGCGGCAGTATTAATTCGTCCCTCCCGTTCCCCTTTTTCACGCCTCTATTGTCATTTTCGTCGGCAATAGGGGCTTTTTCTTGCACAAAAGTTTTGGCAGTGTGCGAAAAATGTTATATCTTTGCACAGATTTTACTAAAACGAGCAATAAAAAGAAACGAACATTATTATGGAGACTGCTGGAAGTTTTAACCAATTCATATTCGACGCCATTCAGAAGTACTGGGACCAGGACGCCATGTCGGACTACGGGGTCAGCACCCTGCAATACAAGGACGTGGCCCGCATCATCGAGAAACTGCACATCCTGTTCGAACACAGCGGTGTCCGGCCCGGCGACAAGGTGGCCCTGTGCGGCAAAAACCAGTGCCGATGGGGCGCTGCCTTCTTTGCCATCACCACCTACGGTGCCGTAGCCGTTCCCGTGCTGCACGAGTTCCACCCCCAGTCCATCCACGACATCGTGAACCACAGCGATGCCAAACTGTTCTTCGTCGAGGACAAGATATTCCAGAACCTCAATGCCGACGAGATGCCCCAACTGGAGGGCGTGCTCTCCATCATCGACTACCACCTCTTCGTCAGCCGCAGCGAGAAACTGACCTTCGCCCGCGAGAACCTGAACCGTCTGTTCGGCGAGAAGTTCCCCATGAACTTCCGTAAGCACCACATCGAGCCCTACTACGCCGACCAGCCCGAGGAGATGGCCATCATCAACTACACCAGCGGCTCGACGGGCAACTCGAAGGGCGTGATGATTCCCTACCGCGCCCTGTGGAGCAACCGCATGTTTGCCGAAGAGGTACTGGGCAGTACCATCACGCAGGGCAAGAACATGCTGGCTATGTTGCCCCTGGCACACACCTACGGCATGGCCTACGACTTCATCTACGCCTTCACCAAGGGCGTTCACATCCACTTCCTCACCAAACTGGCCAGCCCCACCGTACTTCTGAAAGCCCTGGCCGACATCAAGCCCTGCGTCATCATCGTGGTGCCCCTGATTATCGAGAAGGTGGTGCGCAAGGCCGTCCTGCCCAAGATTCAGGACCCGAAGATACGGCTGATGATGATGGCTCCCGTCATCGGCGACCGCATACGCCACAAGATTTGCGACGCACTGACCAATGCTCTGGGCGGCAACTTCTACGAGGTCATCATTGGCGGCTCGGCCCTGAACAAGGAGGTGGAGGACGTGCTCCACGACATCGGCTTCCGCTACACCGTGGGCTACGGAGCCACCGAGTGCTCCCCCATCCTGGCCTACAGCGACTACAAGACCTTCGTCAAGGGCAGTTGCGGACGTCCGGCTCCACGCATGGAACTGAAGATTAACAGCAGCGACCCGCAGAACGTGCCCGGCGAGATTCTGGCCCGCGGCATGAACGTGATGCTCGGCTACTACAAGAACGACGAAGCCACACGCGAGACCCTGAAGGACGGCTGGTACCACACCGGCGACCTGGGCGTGATGGACGCACAGGGGAACGTCTTCATCAAGGGCCGTTCCAAGAACATGCTTCTCGGTGCCAACGGACAGAACGTCTATCCCGAAGAGATTGAGGACAAACTCGTTGGCCTGCCCCTGGTGGGCGAATGCGTTGTCATCCAGAAGGGCGAGAAGTTCTACGGCCTCGTCTATCCCGACCCCGACAAGGTGAAGGAACTCGGTCTTTCGCGGGCCGACCTGGAGGCCATCATGGAACAGAACCGCAAGGACCTCAACCTGGCCATTCCCTCCTACTGCTCGCTGTCGGGCATCCGACTGATGGACGAAGAGTTTGAAAAGACGCCGAAGAAGAGCATCCGCCGCTTCAAGTACATGGACTATCCCATCGACTGAGGAATCCTATGAACGGAATCTACACGATACTGCTGCTCATCGTCTCCAACGTCTTCATGACCTTCGCCTGGTACGGCCATCTGAAGTTGCAGCAGATGAAAATCCTGTCGGAGAACACACCGCTCTATGTCGTCATTCTGCTGAGTTGGCTCCTGGCACTAGCCGAATATTCGTGCCAGGTGCCTGCCAATCGCTTCGGTTACGTGGGCAACGGCGGTGAATTTAACCTGATGCAACTCAAGGTCATCCAGGAGGTCATCTCGCTGATGGTATTCACGGGCTTCACCGTCGTATTCTTCAACAGCGAGACGTTCCACTGGAACCACTTTGCTGCCTTCTTCTGCCTGATTCTGGCCGTCTACTTCGTATTCATGGAATAAAGGGGATGGAACAACTCATTCAACTCTATCAGGAAACCACCGGACACGCTCCCGCCCAATGCCAGGCCATCACGGGCAGCGGCAGCAATCGCCGCTATTTCCGGCTTTCCGACACCGATGGGCAGTCGCTCATAGGCGTAGTGGGCACATCGCGCGAAGAGAATCATGCCTTCATCTACCTCTCACGCCATTTTCGCGAGAAGGAGTTGCCCGTGCCCGAGGTCGTGGCCGTCAGCCCCGACGAACTGCGCTATCTGCAACAGGACCTGGGAGGGCGTTCCCTCTTCGATGCCATCCGGCAAGGGCGCGAGGCTGGCGGCAACTACGATGCCCGCGAGTGCGAACTGCTCTGCCGCACGATAGCCCTCTTGCCCGACCTGCAGGTTCGTGGCGCAGAAGGGCTCGACTTCGCTCAGTGCTATCCGCAAGCCGAAATGGACGAGACGAACGTCATGTTCGACCTCAACTACTTCAAATACTGTTTTCTGAAGGCCACAGGTGTCGACTTCCACGAGATGCGGCTCGAAGAGGATTTCCGACAGATGGCACGCGACATCACGGGCACGCCCTCGCCGACGTTCCTCTACCGCGACTTCCAGGCCCGCAACGTCATGCTCGATGCCGAAGGCCGTCCGTGGTTCATCGACTTCCAGGGCGGTCGGCGCGGTCCCTTGCAGTACGACCTCGCTTCCTTCCTCTGGCAGGCATCGGCCCGTTATCCGCAGGACCTCCGTGAACAACTCATCGACGTCTACCTCCAGTCGCTGAGCCGCTACCAGGCGGTCGACTCCGACCAGTTCCGCCAGCATCTGCGCCTCTTCGTCCTCTTCCGCCTGCTGCAGGTGCTCGGTGCCTACGGCTTCCGCGGCTATTTCGAACGAAAGAAACATTTCATCGACAGCATTCCCCCGGCCCTCGACAATCTGCGTCAGTTGCTTGCCGAAGGTGCCTGTCCCTATCCTCACTTGCGCGAGATACTGCAACAACTCGTAACATCGGATTCTTCGACGCACCCCGCCCCATCCGTTCTCTCTGGCCAATCCAGTCCCCTTGTTGTCCGTATCTTCAGTTTTTCGTATAAAAAAGGTATACCCGAGGATGAGAGCGGCAACGGTGGAGGCTACGTATTCGATTGTCGCTCGACCCACAACCCCGGACGCTACGAGCCCTACAAGCAACTGACGGGACTGGACGAGCCCGTTATCCGTTTCCTTGAAGACGACGGCGAGATTCTGACCTTCCTCGAGAGTGTGTACCGGCTGGCCGACGCCCATGTCGAGCGTTACATCCAGCGCGGTTTCACCGACCTCATGTTCTCCTTCGGCTGCACAGGCGGTCAGCACCGCAGTGTCTACAGTGCCCAACACCTGGCCGAGCACCTCCATCGGAAGTACGGCATCACCGTCCGCCTCTGCCATCGCGAGCAGAACATCCAGACGGAGTTTGCAGCGGCTCGATAGCCCACTCCTTGCCTTAGAAGAAACTGTAGATGACCGTCTGCATAGGGCCTATGCTGCCATAGATGATGCACTGCCGCGGGTCGTACCAGATGCTGTCATAGATAAAGTTGCTGACGAACTCCTCCTGAAGCAGCGAGTAGATGGCCCATAGGCCGTCCTGTCGCTGTACGTAGGCATGAAAGTTGCGCACCTCTATCTTGCGGTAAATGGGTGGCAGCAGGTGGTGGCGGCGGTAGGCATAGAGCCCCTTCAAACCGTGGTGATTGGTAATCTCATAGTCGCAGTAGTACTCTTCGCACGTCATGTATTCGTCGACGAGGTCCCTGGGCAGTTCCTGCGGATTGATGCTGCGGAGTTCGCCCTGTGGGTCGTAGGGCAGCCACACCTTCAGCCGCCTCATGCGCGAGTTCTCGGGCACGCGCTTGAGTGCGGCATGGGTAAAGATGCGGTTGCGAATCGCGACTCGGTTGGCGATGAGCGTGCAGACGAACCGCAGCGTAGGCAGTCGTTGCGTCAGGTAGAGGGCGAGGCCGTACGTGAGCAGCAGGTTGCGATGACTCTTGCGGTGAACGAGGTAGTTGTGCCAACTGAGGAGACGGATGTAGTCCTCGTTCTTCACGACCACGATGCGCATCTGCGGGCTCAGGGTGTAGTGCATGCCGGGAAAGAATGACTTGGCCGAACGGGGCGGAATCAGCGGGTGACCGTTGATGAGGAACTTGTTCACTTCGTCGGCATTGCGGCCCGTGTAGCGTATCACGCGCAGGGGGCGATGGTCGCGTCGGCGGTAGAGGATGCACTGCTGCCTCCGCCAGAGGTTGAAGCGCAGGGCCTTCGCAAGCGACGCCGTCTTCACCTCGCGAAAGCGACGGATGCCAGTCCATCGGTAATGAGGCTGAGGGGGACGTTTGGGCACAGGCCAGGCTCTCCCGACCAACTGGACGGATGTAATGCGTGGCCTCTTGGTAGGCCCCAGGTTCGGTGTCTGGCTTCTGACATCCGGCAACGAGGGAGCGGCCTTCGCCGGTATTCCCGGGCGCGGCCGGAGTTGCGACAGGGCAACGCCGAGCACCTCCACGGCGATAAGTTGCAGGCGCAGACCGTCCCACACCTGCCGCGTGCCGCGCGAATGGGGGACGCGTTCGAAGATGGCGTAGTGGAAACTGAACTGCACACCCATGACGCGGAAGTAGGTAACGTGCGCCCGGGCATCGTGGTAGACGCTCTCGTCCGGCATGGGATAGGCCATCAGGTAGTCGAAAAGCAGGGCCACAATGGTCTTGATGTAACCGTAAGTCACCAACTGGCTGCCCCAGGGCTGTTTGATGACGGTGTTCAGGAGATTGAGGGCCGCAAGCAGGGCGAAGGTGTCGTGGGCATCCGACGGCAAGTAGCAGCGTCGGACGGTGGCAAGGGCCAGTTGCAGGTGGGTACGATCAGGCACCGCGGCCGCCTGCCCGGAGAAGTAAATGCGCCGGATGGCATGCCCCATATCACAGGGCATAGCCTCGGCCACCGAATTGTTCAGCATGACAAGTGTGTATTTTGTGTTTCATTAAGTCGATGCAAAGTTACGAAATTTAGCGGTAACAAAGATGCTCTCGCTCGGAAAACTGCAAATAAATTTGCGTTTTCGCTCAGATTGCACTATCTTTGTCCCGATGAAAGTGTCAATCGTCATACCTGTCTATAATGTAGAAGCCACGTTGCGCACCTGTGTGGAGAGTGCCAAGGTGGAAGCATTCGACGACTGGGAGATGATTCTGGTCGACGACGGGTCGAAGGATGGCTCACCGGCACTGTGCGACAAGTTGGCGCAGGAGGACCGGCACATCCGCGTCCTGCACAAGCCCAACGGCGGACTCAGCGATGCCCGGAATGCGGGCATCGACGCGGCCCGGGGCGAGTATCTGTCCTTTGTGGACAGCGACGACACGTTGCAGCGCGGCACGCTGGAGCACATGGTCCGCATCATGGACGAGCATCCGGAGTACGACATCCTGGAGTTCCCCGTCAGCATCGGACACGGGGGCCCCAGGCAGCGAGAACTGAGCCTGTCGGCACACGAATACCGCCAAGCGGCCGACTACTGGATCGACGGCGAGGCATTCCGTCACGCATACGCCTGCAACAAGGTGTACCGCCGCCAGTTGTTCGACGCGGTGCGGTACCCTCGGGGCAGGGTGTTCGAGGATGTGCATGTGCTGCCCCAACTGCTGCGACGTGCCCGGACGGTTGCCACCACCACGGAGGGACTGTACTACTACCGCTACAATCCGGACAGCATCACCAACACGGCCGACGGCGAGGCGCTGAACGACCTGCTGGAGGCTCACATCCAGGTACTGACGAAGGAGAAATGGCTGTGGGAGGGCAAGGACGTGAAGGCATACTACGCCCACGTGCTGAACATCCAACTCGACGTCTGCGACCAGACCGGACGCCGCCCCGTGCTGCCCCACATGCCCTACCGTGGAACCGCAAAACTCAGACTGCTGCAATGGCTGGGAATGGAAAGACTGTGTCTATGTCACAAAATAATGCACCGCATGACGAAACTTTTCGGATAAGTTTCATCATTACCTATTATAATATAGCACCCGACATGCTCCGCCAGTGTGTCGGGAGCATTGTTGCACTGGACCTGAGCCCGGCGGAAAGGGAAATCGTGGTGGTGGACGACGGCAGTCCCATCGACCCGCAACCGGTGCTGGAGGAGTTCGGGGACGCAGTCCGACTGGTGCGACAGGAGAACCTGGGGGTGGCAGCCGCCCGCAACCGGGGGCTGGAAGAGGCACAAGGCACCCACATCCAGTTCGTGGACGCCGACGACTGCTTGCTGAAGGCCGAATACGAATACTGCATCGCCCTGGCCCGAAACGACAGAAGGATAGACATCCTGACACTGGACTACCTGCAGGGCAAACGTCCCGTTGACAGCAGACGGGAAACAACGAAATCGGCCTGCATGAGCGGGCCCGAATACATGCTCCGCTACAACCTGCGAGGCATCGGCTGGGCCTACCTGTTCCGCCGTTCCCTGCTAGGCCACCTGCGCTTCACGCAGGGACTGGTGCACGAGGACGAAGAGTTCGTGCCCCTGCTGATGCTGCGTGCCAAACGCGTGGTGAGGACCACAGCCCGGGCTTACTTCTACCGGCAGCGCGAGGACTCCATCGTAACCAACAGGGACCAGGCACACCTGCAAAAACGACGGGCCGACATGCAGCACATCATCGCCGGCCTGCAGGAAAAGGCTACCACACTGGACGAGCCGGAGCAGTCGGCCCTGCTGCGACGCGTGCACCAACTGAGCATGGACCACATCTACAACGCCATCGTGCTCACAGGCGACGCCCAAGTGCTGGAGCAGACCATCGGCTGGTTGCGGGCTAGAGGGCTTTTCCCCCTACCCGACCACAAATATACGTTGAAATACAGTTTGTTCCGCCTCGCCACTGCCACGCGTGTGGGGCGAAGAATAATGCTTTGGATATTGTCATGAAGATTCTACTCATCGGAGAATACAGCAATGTGCATGCCACCCTGGCCGAAGGACTTCGGGCGCTGGGGCACACGGTGACGGTGCTGAGCAACGGGGATTTCTGGAAAAACTATCCACGCGACATCGACCTCGTCCGCACGCCGGGCCACTGGGGCGGCATACGCTATCTGCTGAAGGCCTATGCGTGGTTGCCGCGCCTCAGGGGCTACGACGTCGTGCAACTCATCAACCCCATGTTCCTGGAACTGAAGGCCGAACGCATCGCTTCCTTCTACCGACAGTTGAGGCGCCAGAACGGGCGCATGTTCCTGGGCAGTTTCGGCATCGACAAACCGTGGGTGGAAGAGGGGCTGAAACCCGAGACCTTCCTCTACAGCGACTTCTACGCCAACGGGGAACGCAGGCACAACGCCTTCACCGAGGAGATGGAGGCCGACTGGATTCGCGGAGCCAAGGGAACGCTGTTCGACCGCATTGCCGATGACTGCGACGGTATCGTCGCATCGCTCTACGAAAACTACGTCTGCTGCCAACCCCGATACAGCGGGAAACTGCACTTCATCCCCTATCCCATCAACATCGGCAAGACCACACCCCGACAGCCGCATCCCGAATACGGAGGCCTCCGCATATTCATCGGTGTCCCGCGCGAGCGCTCCGTCTACAAGGGTACCGACGTCATGCTGCGCGCCCTGCAGCGCCTGGAACGGCAATACACCGACCGCATGGAAGTGGTGAAGGTGGAGAGCGTGCCCTTCCCCATCTACCAGAACCTGATGAACCACAGCGACGTGCTGGTGGACCAGTTGTACAGTTACACGCCGGCCATGAACGGCCTGCTGGCCATGTCGAAGGGCCTGATACTGGTGGGTGGTGGCGAGGAAGTGCATTACCACCTGCTGCAGGAGCCCGAACTCCGGCCCATCATCAATGTCCGTCCGACGGAGGACGATGTATGTGAACAGATAGAAAAGCGCCTATTGCTGGCCGCCCCCGGCGAACGGGAACGCCTGTCAACGGAAAGCGTGGAGTACATCCGCCGCCATCACGACCATGTGAAAGTCGCCCGGCAGTACATCGACCTGTGGGAACGCTAAGCCCGGGCAAGGGTGAGGATGCTGATGCGGACATCCGGCGACACATCCAGAATGGCCTGTGCACAAGCCGACAGCGTGGCACCGGTGGTGAGCACGTCGTCGACAAGCAACACGTGCCGACCCGCCAACGACATACGGGCCTGAAACAACTGCTGCGTGTTCTGCATGCGCTCGGCTGTCGACATACGCGTCTGGCTCTTGTTGTTCCTCGCCCGCACCACCGCACGGCGAAGCAACGGGATGCCCGTCGCCTTGGAAAGGCCTCTGGCCAGTTCGCGACTCTGGTTGTATCCGCGTTGCCAATGCCGCTGCCAATGCAGGGGAACTGCCACGATGCAGTCGATGCCCTCGAAGAAACCGCGAGGCAACAGTTCGCGCGCCATGAGGCGCCCCAGCCACGCGCCCAGGTCGGGACGATGCCGATACTTCAGACTGACGAGCAGGTTGTGCGATTCGGCATCGTGGTGGTAATGCATGAAACTGCACGCCCGCTCCACAGGGATGCGCCCCCAAAAGAGGCGCGCCGACGGATTGTCGTAGAAATCCTCACACCCGATATAGGGCAACTCGAGCAGGCAGGAGCCGCAAAGTTTCTGCTCCGTGGCGTTTAGCGATGCGCCACAGACGGCACACGTTCGCGGACGAATAAAGTTAAACAAATCGTAAAACCAATCCGTCAGAGTCGCCATATACTCAGTCTCTTATCACAGGTCGATATTGAACTCGTTTAGTGCCTTGACGATGCGCCGCACCTGTTCGTCGGTCATCAGCGGACTGACGGGCAGCAGGATGACTTCGCGGTGCAGACGGGCCGTGACAGGCAGTCGGCGCTCCCCCATTTCGCAGAGGGAGTTCTGGCCGTTGGAGGCCGCGGGACAGTGTACGCTGGTCTGGATGCCGCGCTCGAGCAGGAACTGCTGCAACTGTTCGCGAGCCGGACAGCGCACGGGGAAGCCGTAATAGACGTACCCCTCCGTCACCGGAGGCAGCGACGGCACGGTGACGAGCGGGTTCTGTATTCCCTCGGCATACAGGCGGGCCAAGTGGCGGCGCCGTTCGTTGTCGGCATCCAGGCGGGGCAGTTTCACACTGAGCACTGCCGCCTGCAGTTCGTCCGGCTGACTATTGATGCCCCCGCAGCAGCACTCGCCCTGGGGTGCTCCGCCATAGTTGGCCATCCTGCGCACGGTATCGGCCAGTCGGTCGTCGTCCGTAGTCACACAGCCGGCATCGCCCAGCGCTCCCAAGTTCAGCGTGGGGTGGAAACTGAACGAAGCCGCATCGGCCAGGTGGCCCACGCGCTGTCCGCGATACGTGGCCCCGTGGGCATGCGAACCTTCCTCCACGACGCGCAGGGCATGCTCCGCGGCCCACGTCCGGATGGGTTCCATCGGGCAAACCCTGCCGAACAGATGGACGGCAACCACGGCACGCGTGCGTTCCGTGAGCAACTTCTTCATATACCCCACGTCGGGCATATAGTCGCGCATCGTCGGTTCGCAGAAGACGGGTTTCAGCCGGGCTTCGCCGATGGCCAGCAACGTGGCGCGGTGCACATTGGCCGGCACGATGACCTCGTCGCCATCCTGCCAGTCGCCCAGCGCCTTGTAAGCACGGAGGGTCAGCGTGAGGGCATCCATCCCATTGGCCACGAGCACACAGTTCCGGGCACCGCAGTAGGCGGCAAACTGCTCTTCGAAGTCGTGCACACGGGCACCCGGTACGTAACCGCCCGCAATCATCACGTGCTTGATGGCCTGTGTCAGTCGCGGCTCGAAACTGTCGTTCATCGCACGCAGGTCGGCAAAGCGGATCAGGTTATCCTCCTTGTCGGTCGGCGTGTCGGTCATGGTGTCGATGGCCTCGTCGGTCAGCGCCACCTCATAGCCGTCGTAGCAGACCGTACGGGCTCCGAAGCCTTCCTTCTGGAAGATGAGTCCCTCGTTCAGCGACACCCCGTCGGGGGCCATAGAGCGGCCGAAGTCGAGGTACTCCATCTGCTTGTAGCGTTCGTTGATGAGATGCCGGAAAAGCAGGTCCAGGGCACCGTACTTGCGCCCCTCCGCTCCGGCGGCAATGTACTGGATGTGAGCCACCTGCCGCGTGACGAACACCACACAGCCGGCCACGATGCGTTGGTCGTGCTTCACCAGGTACATCTTTATCTCACGCGGGAAGCGCCCCATCAGCAGCGCTATCTCCTCCTCGCTGTGCACGGGATGTGCACCGTGACCCTGTTCCAGCACCTCCGTCAGCAGCGTCCAGTATTCGTGAATGCCCTGACGGTCGTTCTCGATGATGCGGTCGATGTAGAAGTTGTGGTCGAGCGCCTTGCGGGCCTGTCTCCGTCGCAGCGTACGCATGCGCAGGGGATTGCGCAGCGAGACCACCGAACTGACGGTGCGCATCGACAGGCTGGCCCCCGCACGATACAGGGCGTAGAGGTCCTCGCCCGTGGGGTACGGACTATATATATAAGGTATAGGTTTATAGATCATCGTCGTGGCCTGCAGCATGTCGCGATAGTACTGCATCACCTTCTGCATCACCGTCAGCACCTCCTGCTGTGTGATTTCCACACCCACCACCAGTCCGCCGTACGTCAGGCCCTGATGGGAATAGACGGTGCGCTCCTCCTCCACCCAGTTGGCGGGGAAGACCGCCTTCAGTCCGTCGCGTCCCTGCGGGCGCAGGGCATCCTCGCCCGTGGCTTCGCCGTCGTAGATGAGCAGCGAACAGTCGAAGAAACGGTCGGCATGATAGTCCATGAAGTCGCGCCGCAACAGGAACGTGGCGTTCTTCGATTCCAGGACAAAGGCGTCCCAAACCTCCTTATAACTTAATGAATATGGTACTACAATCATTCGTGTAAAGTATTGGCATCTGCCCGTTACTAAGTACAAAGGTAAGAAAAAATTTGCGTATAAACGAAAAAAGTTCGCGAAATGTTTGGTCAGTTCGCAGAAATGTTATACCTTTGCATCGCATTTGAGAAAAACAACCCTCGACGAAGCGCATCGGAGGATGCAGAAAAGGAAGTTTGGGTGAGTGGCTGAAACCACCAGTTTGCTAAACTGACGTGCGGGTTACCGTACCGGGGGTTCGAATCCCCCAGCTTCCGCAAGGGTGACTGACAAACTCAGATGCACACTTGGCGCTTTCGTCTAGCGGCTAGGACACATGCCTCTCACGCATGGAACACGGGTTCGATTCCCGTAGGCGCTACAAAGGGAATCTCGAAAGAGGTTCCCTTTTTATTTGGAAAATCGCTCACTTAATCGTATCTTTGCGCATGAATTAATACTATCAAGCATGAAAAGCCTTATGAAGACTCAGAAACTATTATGGATGCTGGCAGCAATGGCAGGATTTGCACTGACCGCCTGCACTAGTAATGACGACAACCCCGTAACCCCGGACGAGGACTGGCGCAAGGAGGTGCCCGAAGTGGTGAAGAACCTATCGGGGCTGGAGAAGTTGCAGACCCCCGTGGACTACAGGCTGGCATCGAACTGGGTGCTGTGCCCCACAACAACCGACAGGGCAGTAGACGTGATTTACTTCTATCCTACGTCGTACATGAAACAGTCGGAGAGCGAGCCAGACGTCTGCGACATCGACAATGCCGTGATGCATCAGCGTGCCACGCAGAATGTGCAGCAATACACGCAGGTGTTCCAGGAGTCGTGCAATGTCTTCGCCCCCTTCTACCGCCAGATCGCCCTGCCGATGGACGAGAGCGTGGGCCGTCAGTACCAGACCATTGCCGACTACGTGGCCACCAAGGATCCCACCACAGCCCTCGACTACTACTTTGAGCATCTGAACCAGGGCCGCCCCTTCATCCTTGCCGGACACTCGCAGGGGGCTGCCACCGCCGTAGCCCTGCTGGCCAACTATTTCAAGACACATGCCGAACTGCTCAGCCGCATGGTGGCAGCCTATCCCATCGGCATCAGTGTCACCCGCGACTGGCTCGCTGCTAACACGCACGTTCCCTTTGCCACGGGAGCCACCGACACAGGCTGCATCGTCTCGTGGAACACAGAGGGCCCGGGCAATCGCGACCATTACAACCTCGTAGTCAGCCCTGGTGCCGTGAGCATCAACCCCCTCAGTTGGCAACTCGATGACACCTACGTTCCCAATTCCCAGAACCCCGGCTCCATCAACTTCGCCACTGGCGAGGTGTCCATCCCCGGCGTGGCTGATGCGCAGATAGACCTGGAGCGCGGCGTGGTCGTCGTCACCACAGCCGACCCTGTCACGCAAGGCATGCCCGTGTACCACGACCAGTTCGGCCCCGAGAGTTTCCACAATCAGGACTATGCCTTCTTCTACAACAGCATCCGCAAGAACGTGGCAGACCGCATATGCACTTTTTCTGCAAAAGAGAAATGAATCTCGGAAATTCTTTGTATCTTTGCCGACAGATTATAAAATGAAACGATTATGGCAAACGTAGCAGCAGTCCCGTCACAGGGGCAGATATTGGTAGACATTGAGGACATGTCGATGCTGAAGGACATCAAGCGTGCCATCGGGCTGATGCGTGGTGTGGGCAAGATTACTGTTCCGCGCCGCAGACGGATGTCCTCCTACGAGCGTTCACTTCGCGACCTCGACGAAGGACGGGTGTACGAATACGACAGTCTGGACGACCTTATCAAGGAGATAGAAGGATGAGCACTAAGTACAAACTGCGCATCACGGGCGATTCCCCTGCTCCCACTCACCCTCACATATCGCCCCTCTCTACTTCACTACCTAATAACAACAAAAATAACCACAAGACTTGATTCATTCAAGGAACCGCCCCCACTTTTCTCAATTGGAATTAATACTATCAACCATGAAAAATGTACTTTTCGCACTTGCGTTGTTCGTGTCTGCCACAGGTTTTTCACAGACCTACACGAATCAGTATCCCAAAGAGTTGACACGCCTCGCCCAGAAGTGGGTGAAGAAGGATGCGTGGCGCAACGGTTTCACCAAAGCCTCACCAGCCCCGACGGTGAACCCCGTGGAGTTCTACATCCAGTACCACCGCAACCCCGGACAGTGGCAGGCTCTGTTCCGGTGGTTGCAGGAGACCGACCTGCTGGCCATACCTGCCGGACGCACGCCCATCCCCGGCACCACGCTCACCGTCAGCGTGGAGGACGGCGACAACTGGTGCTCGCAGGACGACCTGCGCAAGGGCAAGGGCAGCGAAAGTCACTACCAGAAGATTGACTTCATGTATGTCGTAAGCGGAACCGAAGGCTTTTGCCGCCTGGACCACGAGACCTCCCGCCCGTTGGCCGACTATAAGCCCGACCGCCTGGAATACGCCTTCCAGTACGACCGGCTCGAGCAGTTCACGTCCATCCCCGGCACCTTCAACATCATGTTCCCCTGCGACTGGCATGTGGCTAAGGTGAAGACAAACGAGGCAAGCCAACGGCTGCGCGTGCTGGTCATCAAGGTGGATTACAAACTGTGAGCAGAAAAAGACACTCAACTGGCCATCGGAACCACTCTATATAATTTTTCGCGAAAAGAAATATCATAATATCATAAAACGGTCGTATCATGCTGAAATACAAAGCGATTAGGCAATGATATTTCCTATGATATTTCTATGATATTATGATATTTCTTTTCCTGTTTTCAGCGCTTTACAACTAAATACTGCTCGCCGTGAGTGGTGCGCTTGTGTTGCAGACCA
>JAFSXQ010000059.1 GCA_017444005.1 Bacteroidaceae bacterium
GCGTACGCTTTTTATTCAAAACGTCTCTTAAGCTTGGCCGCGAAATAGACGACAATGAATAGATAAAAGTGGATGCTCACGCGATAGGCGTGGGCGTTTATCTTATCTTTCATTGTGGGCACCGGCCAAGCGCCTGAGACGTTGGATAAGTATAAACTGTCCCACGTTTTTCTTTTGCGCGCTTGGCCGTTGTCTGCGTTTCTGAACGAAAATCCCGTTCGCTTTCTTCAATATCTACTGCTATGGCAAAGAAACTGCAACTGGGCTATAGGGAGATAGAGGCGCGACTGGCGGAGCGGTTCAGCAACGGCGTGCGTGCCAGCGAGGTGGGTTACCATCTGCTCTACTCCTTTGGCAAAAGCGAACGCGACATCCAGCGTTACCGTGAGGGCAAGGGCGTACTGAAGACCTTCGACGGACTGCTCGTCAAGGGGCTGCTGTGCTTTCGGGCGGTGCCGACCCTGCGCCTGACCAGCGAACTGGAGCGGCTGAAGCGCGACCCACTGGTCGCGAAGGCGGCTCCGAAAATCATAGCCGTCAGCGACGGGCGGACGCTGCTGGCCTACGACCTGCGCGAGCGGGACACCTACGAGAATCCGCTCAACCGCCTTCCCTCCGACTTCGCCTTCTTCTATCCCCTGATGGACGTGGAGCGCGTGCACTACGTGGAGGAAAGTCCGGCCGACGTGAAGGCCGCAGAACAGTTGGCCAAACTGCACGACGAACTGCGCGCCTACAACGAGTTCCGCACGGGCGACGACCTGCATGACCTGAACATCTTCATCTCGCGCCTGCTCTTCTGCTTCTTTGCCGAGGACACGGGCATCTTCGAGGAAAACCTGTTCACCTCCTCCATCCGGCGGTTTACGAAGGACGATGGCTCTGACCTGAGCGACTATCTGGCCAGCACGTTCAACATCATGGACGTGTCGCTGCGCACGGGCCAGACGCTGAGCATCATCAAGCAGTTCCCCTACGTCAACGGCGGCCTATTCTCCCGTCGCATCCAGATACCCCGCATGGGTCAGCGGGCGCGCCAACTCATCCTGGAATGTGGGCAACTCGACTGGCGCGACATCAACCCCGACATCTTCGGCTCCATGATTCAGGCCGTGGTGAACCCCGAGGTGCGGGCCAGCCAGGGCATGCACTACACCTCGGTGCCCAACATCATGAAGGTCATCAACCCGCTCTTCCTGGACGAACTGCGCCAGCGCTACAACGAACTGAACGAACTCTGCGAACAGAAACGGCGGATGAAGGAGATAGGGGCACTGACCGAAAAGCAGTTCTACGAGGAGATGAAGGGCATCACCCGGCGATGCCGCTCCCTGCTCCTGCGCATGAGCCGGATGAAGTTCTTCGACCCGGCCTGCGGCAGTGGCAACTTCCTCATCATCACCTACAAGTCGTTGCGCTTCCTGGAGATGGACATCCTGCGCCTGATGCAGAAGTGCACGTCGCAGGGTGAACTGCTGCTAGTGGACGCCAGCGTCATCAGCCTCAGTCAGTTCTATGGCATCGAGTTGCTCGACTTCCCCCACGAGGTGGCGATGCTCTCCCTTTGGTTGGCCGAGCACCAGATGAACACCAAACTCAACGAGAACTTTGGCGTCAACACCAAGGCCCTGCCCCTGAAGAACATCACCCAAATCGTCTGCGGCAATGCCTGCCGCCTCGACTGGAATCGTGTCTGTCCGCATACCCCAGACGAAGAAGTCTTCGTCTTTGGCAATCCGCCGTATTTAGGAAGTAGTAAGTTAGAAAGTGCCCAACAGGACGACAGAACCATAGCAATAGGAAAATACAATAACTACAAGAAGATTGATTATATAGGTATTTGGTTCATAAAAGGTGCAAAGTACATAAAGGGCACCTTGGCTAAATGTGCATTCGTTAGCACGAACTCTATTTGCCAAGGTGAAATGGTAGAGCCTTTGTGGTCACCCATTTTTGATTTGAATATCGTAATTGACTTTGCCTATACTTCCTTCCGTTGGAGCAACAATGCGAAGTACAATGCAGCGGTTACTTGTGTAATTATTGGTTTAAGCAACAATCACAAGGGAAACAGAATCCTTTACTTTGCGGACAAACAAAGAGAAGTGAATAATATTACGCCATACTTGACCGAAGGAAACAACATTATTATTTGCAAACATCTTCATCCTATTTCTACATTTTCAGATATAATGATGGGATGTAAACCTGTTGATGGCGGTAACCTCATATTAAATGAAGAAGAAAAGGCTAATCTGATAAATCTGTATCCAGATACGAAGAAATGGCTTCGGAAACTCTACAGTTCTGCGGATTATATCAAAGGATATATCCGTTATTGTCTTTGGATCCCTGACAAAGACAGAAAAGAGGCAGAAAAATGTCCCCTCATTTTGCAAAGGATGAAAAAAACTGCTGCAATGAGATTAGCCAGCGATGACGAAGGAGCAAGGAAACTTGCAGAAAGACCTCATCAATTCAGGGAATTCAACGCTTGCGACGATAAAACACTCATCATTCCGTCAACTTCATCTGCTAATCGGAAATACATACCAATGGGATTCGCAGACAATGAGACCGTTGTGAACAATGCCATGTATATGGTTTACGACGCATCGCCTTGGCTGTTTGGCGTCATCACCTCCTATATGAATATGGTATGGATGAAGACAATAGGTGGAAAATTAAAAACGGATTATCGCTATACGAATCTTTGTTACAACTCTTTCCCCTTTCCAAAAGTCTCCTCCGAGAAGAAAGCGGAAATCGAGGCGGCGGCAGAGGATGTGCTGATTACCCGTGAGTATTATCCGGAGAAGACCTTGGCAGAACTCTACGACCCGGACAAGATGCCGCATGACCTCCGTGAGGCCCACGCCCGGCTGGACGACATCGTGGAGAGTTGCTACCCCGGCTATCCCTTCGCCTCCGACGAAGCCCGACTGGAATGCCTCTTCCGCCTCTACGAACGGATGACAGCCGGGAAAAAATAGCAGAAACGTTGGGAGGTTATGAAAATTAATGCTATCTTTGCAACGTAGAACTCAAATTGATTCAATGAATGGAGATCAAACTGAACGAATACCACAAGAGGGTGAATGCCGAAATGAGGTCTACTGTAGCCTATTGGAGAGCGCATCCGCAGTCGCGCAGCGAGTCCTTGAGGAGATTGAGGCTCTTGCGGGAACAACGGCTTGCAAATCTGTCCAATTGGTAAGACTACGGAAATGGGCCGAAGAACAAGGCTGTTGGTTCAGCGACCGCAACCAGTTCGGTGAATACTTCGACCGCGGTTCTGAAAATGAGGTATACCTGTCATTGGATGGTACGGAAATCATTAAACTCAATGATTTCCGATATTCTGACGATAATCTCACGTCTTTCTTTGAGCGTATCAGGGCACATAACAAGTATTTTGATGCTTGCCCCTATCGCATGATGGGGCTTGCGGAGAACCGTGACGGTAAGGTCTGTGCTGTTCTGGTGCAACCATATATCAACGAAGCCCGTTTGGCTACCCAGGAGGAAATTCATGACGAGTTCATTCGCTTGGGCTTCCATCCAGAGGATAATGGCGAGTATTTCACCAATGGCCAGCATGACATCTTTGATGCTGTTGATGGGAATGTGCTGGTTGGAGTTGATGAACATCTTTACTTCATAGATACTATTATATACCCATCCGACACGGGCGGCTATGACACATACCGAAGTCTTTCGCCCCGATGTAGAAAACAATAACCACAGCGCAAGAAAACCAGGAATTCGAAACGTCTCTTAAGCTTGGCCGCAGACAGAATGTACGTAGAGAATATCTTTTGAGAAAGGCGCTGACAGAAAAGATATTCGAAAAATGACCGAGAGTAACAACATTGTTGATATCAAGTATCAACAGACGGGGGCGGCGACGGCCGTGAACCCCCTGGGTATGCGCGAGATGCAGGCAATGGCCTACGAACATCGCGACAAACGCTTCCTGCTCATCAAGGCACCACCGGCATCGGGAAAGTCGAGGGCGCTGATGTTTATCGCACTGGACAAACTGCAGCATCAAGGCTTGCGGCGTGTGGTGGTGGCCGTGCCGGAGAAGAGCATCGGACGCTCGTTCCAGGACACGAACCTGACGGATGGCGGATTCTTTGCCGACTGGCGGGTGTCGGCGTATTACAACCTGACAGACGTGAAGGACGAGCACGACAAAAAGGGCCGCTTCCTCCGGTTCTTCCAGCAGCACAGGGCGCAGATACTGATTTGTGCCCACGCCACCCTGCGCAACGCCATGAAGGAACTGGAGGACGAAGCCTTCAACGACACGCTGCTGGCCATCGATGAATTCCACCACACCAGTGCCGACGCCAACTCGAACCTGGGCGATGTGGTGCGACGGGTGATGAACCATTCGACGGGGCACATCGTGGCCATGACGGGTTCGTACTTCCGAGGCGACGGCATCCCCGTGTTGCGGGCAGAGGACGAGGCCCGTTTCTTCCCCGTCACCTACAACTACTACCAGCAACTGAACGGCTACCGCTATCTGAAAAACCTCGTGCTGGGTTATCACTTCTATCACGGCTCGTACCTCGACCACATCGGCGAGGTGCTGGACACGAGGAAGAAGACCATCATTCATATCCCCAGCGTCAACGCCCGTTCGTCGACAGGCATGGGCAAGTATGCCGAGACGGACGAAATCATGAAAATCATCGGAACGGTACACCACCGGGACACGTACACGGGCGTCTACTATGTCCGTACGGCAGACGGACGTTTGCTGAAGGTGGCCGACCTGGTGGAGGACGACCCCAGGGAGCGCAGCATGGTACAGGGCTATCTGCAACAGATGAAGACGAAGGACGACATGGACATCATCATCGCCCTGGGCACGGCCAAGGAGGGCTTCGACTGGCAGTGGTGCGAGATGTGCCTGACAGTGGGGGTGAGAGGTTCGCTGACGGAGGTGATACAAATCATAGGTCGTTGTACGCGTGACAGCGAGGGCAAGGAGACGGCCCGCTTCGTGAACCTGATAGCGATGCCGGAAGCCGGGCAGGCCGAGGTGAAGGTGGCCGTGAACGATTTCCTGAAAGCCATCACGGCCTCGCTGCTGATGGAGCAGGTGATGGCTCCGAGTTGGAACTTCAAGACCGTCAAGGACGAAGACGACGGGAAGGACCGGGCGCACACCCTCGTGGTGGAGGGACTGAAACCCCTGTCGAGCGTGAAGACCCGTACCATCGTGGAGAGCCAACTCGACGACCTGAAGGCTGCCATCCTACAGGACGATATGGTGGTGAGGGCGTTGAGTGGTTCGACAAGGGCAGAGACCATCACCCAGCACCTGATACCCAAAGTCATCCGGGAACGTTATCCGGAACTCTCGGACGACGAGGTGGAAGAGGTGCGCCAGCGTGTGTTGCTGGACACCATTGTCAAGGGCAACGACATCGTCAACGACCGGGGCGAACCGATAGTCATCGGGAGCGATGAGGACCGGGAGAGCGAGGGGACCAGAATGATAAAGATTGCCAACCGGTTTGTCAATATCGACCAGTTGAGCATCAACCTGATAGACGGCATCAACCCATTCCAGCGGGCCTACGAAGTCATTTCGAAATCGGTGGATGCCAAGACGCTGAAGATTATCCAGGACACCATAGCGGAGCAGAAATATGACATGACGCTGGAACAGGCCATCCTGCTCTTCAAGGGGCCGCTGAAAGAGTACGTCGCCACACATGACGGACGGGTTCCCCCGGTGGACGACCCAGACCCCAAAGTGAGGGAATTGGCTATTGCCCTAGAGAAAATAAAGAACCAGAAACGCCGCGTGATGAGTGGACTTGATGTAGAAGTATAAAGTATGGATGTCAGGAAAGAATTGTTTGAACTCTTCGACGACCCGCTACTGGACGGCGTGCGCCCGAAGCCTACAACACCAACGGCAGATGACCGCTTGGTGCAGAAAAGGGCAGAAGTGGAAGCATGGATGGCTCAATACGGCAGGGAACCAAGAAAGTACGGCGACCTGAAAGAGCGGATGATGTTTGCTGCCATGACTGCGATAAAAGATAAAGGACTATGGACATAGACAAAGAACTGGAAGACATCTTTGATGACCCTTTGCTGCAGATGAGCGAAGAGGAACGAAGCCTTTTCGATATGCCTCAGGACATGCGAAGAGTTATCGCGAAGCGGAAGGCCGACTATGTGGCGCAGCACAAGTTGTGTGAGAACTTCGACGGCTACAGGCCTCTGTTCGCCAAGGTCCATCAGGAACTGAAGCAGGGACGGCGCTCGCTGGTGAGAATCAACAAGACGGCTACGCTGGCGGCAGGCAGATACTATTTCGTGGGCGGGCAGATGCTGTTGCTGGAGCGGATAGGCGAAATGAGGAGGAGCAGCAACTTCCTGCCCGATGCCCGTACACGCTGCATCTACGAGAACGGAACCGAATCGGACATCCTGCTGCAGACGCTCCGCAAGAGTGTTGTGGGCGACGGCTACGCCATCTCGGAACTGCAGGAGGAGACGACAGGCCGGTTCTTCAGCCATTCGGATATCACTGCAGACGACAAGGTGACGGGCTACATCTATGTCTTGTCTTCGCTGTCGGACAACCCCGACGTTCGTTCCGTAAAGAACCTGTACAAGATTGGTTTTACGACCGACAGCGTGGAGCAGCGCATCGTCAATGCCGAGCACGAACCCACCTATCTGATGGCTCCGGTGAAGATTGTGGCCACGTATAAAGTGGTGAACCTGAGGGCTCAGATGTTCGAGACTCTGGTGCACCAGTTGCTGAAGCACGTGCAACTCCACGTTGCTGTGTATGACGACAACGGGGTGGAGCATCAGCCGCAGGAATGGTTCGTCGTCCCCCTTCCGGTTGTGGACGTCATCGTCCAGAAGATTATGGACGGTAGCATCGTGGGCTATACTTATAATGCCCAGATGGAGTGTCTGGAAAGTAGCAACGCGGCCATTTGAACAGGATTCAATGGCTCTCGTTATTTGTGCCGGTTGGCGCGGGCCTTGCGGATGTCGGCCTTCTTCTTGGCCGAGCCACTGCCGTGGGCACCGGTCACGTACTTCTTCTTTTGTGCCTTAGTGCGCACCTTCCCGTCGGAGGGTGCGTTTTCTTTCTTAGGTCCTCCGCGGAAGGTGATGCCGCTGAAGATGACCTCGTCTATGTCGTCGCCTGCAAATTTGTCTGCCATAACTTTCAATTCTCAACTTTCAACTACTTCATTAATGGTGGAACAGGCGGACACCGGTGAAGGTCATGGCGATGCCGTACTTGTCACAGGTGGCGATGACGTGGTCGTCGCGCACCGATCCGCCGGCCTGGGCCACATAGCGGACGCCGCTCTTGTGGGCGCGCTCGATGTTGTCGCCGAAAGGGAAGAAAGCGTCGGAGCCGAGGCAGACGTCGGTATTCTGCGAGAGCCATTGGCGCCGTTCCTCGCCGGTCAGCGGTTCGGGCCGCTCGGTGAAGAACTTCTGCCACTCGTCGTCGCGCAGCACGTCGTCGTGCTCGGGACCCAGGTAGATGTCGATGGTGTTGTCGCGGTCGGCGCGGCGAATGCCGGGCACGAAGGGCAGGGCCATCACCCGCGGGTGCTGACGCAGCCACCACGTATCGGCCTTCTGACCGGCCAGTCGGGTGCAGTGGATGCGGCTCTGCTGTCCGGCGCCGATGCCGATGGCCTGTCCGTCCTTGGTGTAGCAGACCGAGTTCGACTGCGTGTATTTCAGCGTGATGAGGGCGATGAGCAGGTCGCGGCGCGCCTCGGGGGTGAACGTCTTGTTTCGGGTGGGGATGTTCTCGAAGAGGGCGGGGGCGGCGAGGTCAATCTCGTTGCGGCCTTGTTCGAAGGTGATGCCGAAGACCTGCTTGCGCTCAACGGGGGCGGGGCGGTACGCCGGGTCCATCTGCAGGACGCAGTACGTGCCCTTGCGCTTCTGGCGGAGCACCTCCAGGGCCTCGGGCGTGTAGCCGGGGGCGATGATGCCGTCCGAGACTTCGCGGTTGATGAGACGTGCGGTGGATTCGTCGCAGGTGTCGCTGAGTGCGATGAAGTCGCCATAACTCGACATGCGGTCGGCACCGCGGGCACGGGCGTAGGCTGCGGCGATGGGAGTCAGCGGCAGGGAAGCATCGTCGACGAAGTAAATTTTCTTCAACGTGTCGCTCAGGGGCAGCCCTACGGCGGCTCCGGCCGGTGATACGTGCTTGAACGAGGCGGCGGCAGGCAGCCCAGTGGCAGCCTTCAGTTCACGGACCAGTTGCCACGAGTTCAAGGCATCCAGCAGGTTGATGTAGCCGGGTCGGCCGTTCAGAACGGTGATGGGTAACTCGCCCTCTTCCATAAAGATGCGTGAGGGCTTCTGGTTCGGGTTGCACCCGTACTTCAACGACAGTTCTTTCATGTGATGAATGATTTTTTTGTGCTGCAAAGATACGAAATAATTATGCATTATGCATTATGAATTATGAATTATTTCGTACCTTTGCACTCGATTTCCTGAAAAAAGGTTTATGATGAAAGGAAAAACAATACTTGCGATGCTGGCCGTCGTGCTGTGGAGTCTGCCTGGCCGGGCCGGTTCTGCCCTGCTAATGCACCTGTCGGATTCCACCGTTGTGGTGTGCAGCCTGGCCCAGGAACCCCTGTTGACGTTTGGCGAGAAAAGGATAACCCTGTCCTCGCAGGAAGGCACTGTGGGGCAGTGGGAGTTTGCTGACGTGGAATCGTGGCACTTTGCCGACACCGAGGACCAGATTGCCCGGACGAAGGATGAAAAGCCCCAGGTCAAGATTACTCAGGATCGGCTTACGATAAGCGGGAACAAGGGCCTGCGAGTAGCCGTCTACGACACAGGCGGCCGGCAACGGACGCCTGCGCTCACGGCATCCGGCAACACCACCAGCCTCAGCCTCGGCGGATTGACCAAAGGGACCTATCTGCTGAAAGTGGGCAACAGTAGCGTTAAATTTGTGGTACGATGAGGAACCGTTTCTTCTTGATAGCGTGCCTGCTCGTGGCCGCGGGCAATATATGTGCGCAACATAATGTCTATCTGAACGAAAGCAATAGAACGCGCATCGTCAACGGTGTGGACAGTATCGCCTTCGGGTCGGAACAGGCGACGCTGTGGAGTGGCACGACGTCGTGCTCGTTCAGCGTGCCTGCTGTCAGCCGGATGAGTCTGAAGGAAAAGGATTCGTGGCGCACGAAGGTGATGCCGGAAAGGTTTCTGGCCGACTTCGACTACGACATCGCCTTTGCGAATGAAGACCGCGAGCGCGGGGCGGCCGAGCCAGAGGTCAGTGACGAGACGAGCCCCCTCTACGACGACTTTGCGGCGCACAGCACCTGGACGAAGACGGTCCGCATCGCCTTCGACGGCAACAGCGTGAGCGTGGAGGGCGACACGGACTCGCTCAGCATTCAGAAGGACGGGGCGCACCTGACCATCACCACGGCGGCCACGGGGGTGAGGTACATCCTTTCGGGCCGGAGCGGCAACGGCGGACTGAAACTCTACAGCGAGCGGAAGGCCCTCGTGGTGCTCAATGGCGTGGACCTCACGAATCCCAAAGGGCCGGTCATCAACAGCCAACTGAAGAGGCGCCTGTTCCTGGAACTGGCGGAGGGGACGGTCAACACCCTCACGGACGGCGCCACGTATAATAAGGTGGAGGGCGAGGACCAGCGCGGCTGCGTCTTTGCCGAGGGGAAACTCTGCATCTCGGGCCGCGGGCAACTCCGCGTGGACGGCAACAAGAAGTGCGGCATCGCCTCGGACAAGTATGTCCACCTCATGGACGGCTTCGTACGCATCAACGCCCATGCCCAGAAGGGCAAGGCCCTGTACGGGAAGGATGGGGTGCTGATTGGCGGCGGCGTGCTGCAGGCCCTGAGCGACGGGGCGGCCGGTAAGCGCATCCCGGAGGTGAAGACCGAGGACGAGCACGAGCAGAAGGTGGAGGCTGCGGCATCGCCCAAGGGCATCAAGTCGGCCGGTAACATCACTTTCGACTCCGGCCGTGTCTATGTCCGCTGCTCCGGCGGTGCTGCGGCAGAGGGCATAGAGGCGAAGAAGGAGATTCGCGTGAACGGCGGCAAGATTCGCAGTTACTGCGTGGACGACGGCATGAACGCCGAGGGCTGTTACATCCGAGGCGGCGACGTGATGGTGTGCAGCACGGAGAACGACGGCTTCGACGTCAGTTACCTCTATCTCTTCGGTGGTTCGCTCTACACCATCGGCGGCGATGTCGACCAGATGGGCCTGGACACCGACGGCAAGACGTTCATCGTGAACGGCGGCGAACTGGTGGGCCTGGGCGCTCGCAACTGTCAGCCCTACGAATCCAGCGGTCAGCCCAGCGTCCTGTGCTACGTGAAGAAACACGTTGCCGGACTGGCTCTGGCCGACAGCGAGGGGCGCGTCATCCGCTCCATTCCCGCTCCCGAGACGTACGGCATCGTCTGCGTGCTCCTGTCGAACGGCGACATCGAGATGGGTGGCCACTACAAGATACTGAGTTACGAACATTCGCTCGACGACGCGCCCGTGACGGAGTACGACTTCACCGTAGAAAGCATGTCGACGGTGCTGGGAAGTTTTAGATAAGTTGAAAATTGAAAATTGAAAGTTGAGAAGTTGATGATGCATAATTCACGATTGAAAGGGATAATATTCGCGGCGGGCGTGGCCTTGCTACAGAGCCTTGCGGCAACGGCACAGCGCAATTGCGGCCTGTGGTTCAATGAGGTGCCCCTGGTGGCCGACACAGCTGCCAATCGCCTGTACGTGACGATAGAACCCAACGTCGGCACGGCCCTGCGGGGCACGCTGCGCTGGGACGAGAGTCGCGTCGTCGGCGTCCGGTTCGGTGACACCGCCTTGGAGAACGGCAAGCAGGACAATCTGGAACTCTCCGACTGGACGGCGAATGCCGCGCCCATGCTGACCGTCGGCGACCGCGAGTGGACGCTCGTCTTCAGCACCCTGCCGTTCGTGGTCATCGACTGCCCGCTGGAGGAGATGTCGGCGAACTACACCATCGTGAAGGGCGACCCGCAGCACACCCGCAAGTATCCGGGCCGCATGAGCGTCGTCGATGCCCGCTGCCGTACGAAACTGAAGAATTCGACGCTGGAGGGCATGGCCCGCTTCGACTCCGACATCCGCATCCGCCTGCGCGGTGCCACTTCCGCCGGAGCGGCCAAGAAGAGTTTCAACATCGAACTCGTGAAGGACGGCGAGAGCCAGGATGCCCATCTGCTGGGCTATCGGAAGGACGACGACTGGATTCTCTCGGCCGAATACACCGACTACAGCCGCATGCGCAACCGCGTGCTGATGGACCTCTGGAACGCGGTGGACGACCTGCCCTACGCCAAGGACAACCGCTACCAGGGCAACGGCACGCAGGGCGAGTTCGTGGAGGTATTCCTGAACGGCGGCTACTACGGTCTGTTCTGCTTCACCGACAAGATTGACCGCAAGAAACTGAACCTGAAGAAGACCCGCGAGGCCACCGAACTGACGCCCGAGGTGAAGCGCGGCCTGCTGTGGAAGGCCAACTGGGAGAGCGCCGAGACGTACCTGTCGGGCTACTCGGAGCGCCCGGCCAACGATTCGTTCCTCTGGCCCTACATCGAGTCGAAGCAGACGTATGGCTGGGAACAGAAATATCCCGACGACACGGTCAGCCAGGCCTACTTCGACCCCATTTGCCACCTCATCGACTTCCTGGCCACCGGGCAGGCGGAGTTCACGGCCAACTATCTGGACAAACTGTACGAGCAGAACGTCATCGACTACATCCTCTTCGTGCAGGTGTTCCAACTTCTGGACAACCAGAAGAAGAACTACTACCTGAGCGTGCGCAACGTCGACAAGCAGGAGAAGTTCCTGCTGACGCTCTGGGATCTGGACGGCTCGCTGGGCCGCTATGCCGGCGGCGACGAGACGGGCGACGACCCCAAGCAGGTGGCCTGGGGCGAGAAACTGTCGTACCACAACCTGATACACCGCTTCAAGTCGAAGAACCTGCGCCCCGATGGCTTTGCCACCCGGATGAACAACCGCTGGCAGTACCTTTCCACCCACCAACTCTCGCTCGCCAACATTCGCGCCCTGATGGAGCGCTACGCCCGCCAGTTTGCGGTCTCCGGAGCCTGGGAGCGGGAACGCGACCGCTGGCTGTCGACCTACAAGAACAGCAAGAAGATAGCCGCGACGCCCCAGCAGGAGGTGGAGTACATGATGGATTTCCTGACGGCCAACTACGATGTGTTTAACCAGGTGATGGCTTCCGCACAGTGGGAACACGACGCATATAACGAAGAGGACTACGTTCGCATGATGGCGCCTGCTGCCTTGTATGTCGTGGGGCCGGACGTCACGTCGACTCACGAAGAAAACACCGTCACGCTGCCCGGCAGTGTCGACCGGGAGTTGGTCGGCGACATTGACCACATCGACTTCCGCGACGGTCGGATGACCGTTGTCCGCGAGGACGGAGAACGGCCGTACGCCATCGACGCGATAAAGGAAGTGCGGACACAAAACACCGGTCTCTACGCCACGCCGGCCTTCGTGCCCGACACGCTGCAGCGCTTCTTCCAGTTCGACACGCGCTATGCTCCTGCCGATGAACACGTTGCCGAAGCGGCTTCCACCTTCGCCGTCCGGCGCACCCTGCAGGTGACTTTCGACGGTTCGGAGGCCCTCGTCAGCGGCAATCTCGCGGGCATCGTGGTCATGGTCGACAGCGCGGCCGTTTCGTTCCAGACGGAACTGGAGGGTGTGGAAATCCTCGTGAGCGGACGCTCCGAACACGGACACATCAGCATCGACAGCAAGCATCCCGTCAAGGTGGCTGCAGCCGAGGGCGGCGCCCTGCTCGCCGGCATCACAGCCACGGGCGACCTGGTGGTGAACACGCCCTACGCCCTGAACTTCTACAACGACGAGTTCGACGGGAAGTGCATCCAGACGTCCGGCGACGTCACCGTGGAGGGCGGTCACCTCTATTTCCTCCTGACGGGCAGCGGCACCCTCACCGATGCCGACTTCCTCCAGAATCCCACGCTGGGCGCACGTGCCGTGATGGCCGACAACATCACCGTCAACGGCGGTCGGCTGTCCGTAAAGAGTCTCGGCCACAACGGAGCCGTAGGCCTGGCTGCTGTGAAGAAGGTCGTCATCAACGACGGCCATCTCTACCTTGCCACCTACGACGACCCCGTCAAGGCCGGGCAGTCGGTGACCGTGAACGGCGGCTTCACCTTCGCGTCGAGCCTGACGAACGACGGCGTGGACTCGAAGGGCGACATTTTTGTCAACGGCGGTGTGCTGAGTGCGTGCAGTCCCGAAGGAGCCGAGGCCGCCTTCGACGTGAACCACTTCTACTGCGACGGCGGCACCGTCGTTGGTGTCGGCTACAAGAGCGAACGCCCGATGGCCGACAAGTCGAAGCAGGCCGCCCTGCGCCTGTACAAGTCGAGTGGGGTAGGGCACTATGTCCGGATTGCCGATGCCGAGGGCTGCGAGGTGGCCACGATAGAGACGCCTGCCTACCCGACGACGACCGTCGTCTACGCCTCGCCCGAACTGCAAAAGGGTGCCACCTACACCCTTCTCACCGGCGACACGCTGGACGCGCTGCACACACTGACCACGCTTACGGCAGAATAATCTTGAAAGTTGAAAATTGAAAGTTGAAAGTTGAAAATTAGGCTACGCCATTGTTGCTGGCTAAATTGCCGAAGGTAAAACTTTCAACTTTCAACTTTTTTGTGGAGCCGGAGGGGATTGAACCCTCGTCCAAACAGGGAAACCCTGGGCTTTCTACACGCTTATCTTGGCCTTGATTTTCGTGCACCGGCAAGACCCAAGCCACCAACCGATGCCTTATCCTCTAAAACTTCATTGTGGACTCGAGGCCGTCCACAACTATCCCCGATTTTGCTGTGCCACCGGTTCGGAGCGCTTCGGGGCGATTAGCCTCCGGATGACATCTCGTCGCAGCACCTGGTGCCGCGATTAAGCCTCAGATCTACTGTACTTCGATCAAGCAGCGAGAGCGTAGTTGTTTTCGCCAGTTAATTGTTCGGCGGTCAGGGATTAAAGAGAGCGGCTGCCAACTCTCTGCGTGCTTACACAACGTTCCATCCTGCTGTCAAATCCATGTCGACCCCAGTCTTGCGTGTTGTTTGCGGGTGCAAAATTACTATTTTCCTATGACACGTGCAAGGGAAAAGTGCAAATAAGTTGAGCGTACATCGAAAAAGTTAGTGTTTTTTACAATATTTTCACATTTCGGGAGTTATTATATA